>JAGWRH010000182.1 GCA_028876695.1 Acidobacteriota bacterium
TCCCCTGCGATTTCAAAATCAGCTCCACGACTTCGCGGACCGCTCCTTCACCCCCGCGCGCCTTCGTCACGTAGTGCGCCGCGCGGCGCACCTCCACCACGGCGTCTGCCACCGCTATGGCAAGCCCCGCGCGGCCTAGCAGCGGAAGGTCCGGCAAATCATCTCCCACGTAGGCCACTTCCGCGTCCGTCACGCCGGCGCGCGATAAAATGTCGTCGAACGCCTGCGATTTTCTGGGCTGCCCCTGCGCGACAAATTCCATGCCGGCTTCCTGTGCCCTCCGCGCCGTCGCCGGCGAAGTCCGCCCGGTGATCAGTCCAGTCCGGATACCCATGATTCCGGCAAGTTTGATGCCCGCGCCATCGTGGGCGTTAAACATCTTCATCTCCGCCACACTGTCGTCCGGGAACGCTTGCAGGCAGACGTACCGCGGGGTCATCGTGCCATCCACGTCCATTAGCAGCACGCGGATCTTCTTTGCTCGGCGAACTACGCCCTGTGGAAAATTGCTTTCGCGACGCGGCATGGAGGCGATCAGAACAACTGCAGGTTCCACAGGTCGTGGATGTGAACGACGCCTTGCACGATCCCGCCGGAATCCACCACGAGCACGGCCGTGATTTTCCGTTCCTGCATCACGCGCAGCGCGGAAGCGGCCAGTTCCGAACGCGGCAGCGTGACCGGGTTCCTAGTCATGCAGTCGGCGGCCGTCAGGTCCAACACGTTTTCCTTGCGCCGCTGCATCACCCGGCGTAGGTCGCCGTCGGTGATGATGCCCAGCAAGCGCCCGTCCGCTTCCGTCACGACCGTCAAGCCGAGCCCTTTCCGGCTCATCTCGTAGATCACGTCCGGCATTTTCGTAGCAGGGCGCACCGCGGGAATGCGCTCGCCCGAATGCATCAAGGATTCCACGCGTCGCAACTTCTTGCCCAAGCCCCCGGCCGGGTGCAACGCTGCAAAATCGTCCGCTTGAAATTCGCGCCGCTCCGAGAGCGCGACCGCGAGGGCATCGCCCATTGCCAGCGCCGCTGTCGTGGAAGAAGTCGGCGCCAGTTTCAATGAGCACGCTTCTTCCTTGACGCTGGTATCCAGCACCACATCGCTTTCTTTCGCCAGAGTGGAATTCGGACTACCCGTTATCGTTATCAACGGAACACCCAGGCGCTTAACCGCCTCGAGCAAGTCCAGAAGTTCATCGGTTTCTCCGCTGGCCGAGATTGCCACCATCGCGTCGCCGTCGGATAGGACGCCAAGGTCGCCGTGCAGCGCCTCGGCGGCATGCATGAAAAGCGACGGGGTGCCCGTGCTGGAAAAGGTAGCCGCGATCTTTCGCCCGATGAGCCCCGATTTTCCAAGCCCCGTCACCACCACGCGGCCCTTGCACGCATACAGAACCTCAACCGCTTTTCCGAACTCGCAACCAATTCGGCCGGCGAGTTCGGCAACCGCATCCGCTTCGACACGCAGCACGCGCCTGGCGCGCTCCATCGCCATTTCGCGCAGCGCCTCAGGCGAGGGAACGTTCGAAGTCTTCATCGTGCCACCTTCGCGCGCGGTCCCTTACTCCGCTCGCGACCAACGCCGCCGGGAATCCGGTGCGGGCTTTCGACGGGCCTATCGAATTGGCGAGCTAGCGCGGCGATGCCCACAACTTTTCGCAGCAGCGGACGGAGATCCGTTAGCGGAAGCGCATTTGTTCCGTCGGAAAGCGCTGCGGCCGGATTTTCGTGTACTTCCAAAAAGATCCCGTCCACACCGACAGCGCTTGCGGCTCGTGCCAGCGGCTCGATAAATTCCGGTTGTCCGCCGCTCGCCTTCCCCGCCCCGCCCGGCAATTGCACCGAATGCGTGACGTCGAACACGACTGGGTATCCCAACTTGCGCATGATCGGAAACGAACGCATGTCCACCACCAGATTCTGGTATCCGAACGATGCGCCTCGCTCCGTCAGGATGATTTTTTCGTTCCCAGTGCTTACGACCTTTTCGACGGCATGCGCGATATCCCATGGCGATAGGAACTGGCCCTTCTTAATATTCACCGCCCGGCCTGAGCGCCCGGCGGCCAGCAGCAAATCCGTCTGCCGCGAAAGAAACGCGGGGACCTGTAGCACGTCGCAAACCTCTGCGGCCGGCCCGACCTGCGCCACCTCGTGGACATCGGTGAGAATCGGCAGGCCAGTCTTTTTCTTAATGTTCGCCAGGATGCGCAAACCTTCCTTCAGCCCCGGCCCGCGGTAAGACGATAACGACGATCGATTGGCTTTGTCGTAAGACGCCTTGAAGATGAGCGGGATATGCTCGTCTGCTGCAATCGAGGCGACCCTTTGCGCCGTTTCCATCGCGTGCGACTCGCTCTCGATCACGCAAGGGCCGGCAATCAGAAACAGCGGCGCATCGCCGCCAATCCGCACCCTACGAATTGCGGGACTGCCCAGCTCGAAACTACGAGACGGCTGCATTGTCCGAGTGATCCCCTCTTGGATGCACCAGAGTATTCGCGTTACGGATGCTTTTCAACAACTTCGGCCTTCACGGCGATAGCAGAACTAGCCACCCACATTGCTTCGAAGCGATTGACGATCCGCTCGGGGGATCGAAGGCCGCTGCATTTCCTGTCGCCGAGCTGACGCTGAAATCTGCAGCCTTTCTGAATTGTTTTCGACCTCATTGCATCGGCCGAGTTTTGCACGACGCTGACCGGCGCCAGCAACTTCCAGCTACTGGCGCCGGCGTCGTTCGTGGTATCGTCCCCGTGAAAAATCTATCCGGAGACACTGCCCACAAATGGATCTGTCTAAGTCCGTAATAGAAGCCGCCGACGTTTCTGCTGTGACCCAACTGATTTTGCGCGAGCGCGAGAGCCGTGACACCGGCCGGTGGGACCGAATGCGAGATTGCTTCTGGCCGGAATCGCAAGTCCGCGTCAGTTGGTATCGCGGCGATGGCGCCGGATTTGTCGAAGGCTCAATCGATATGGCTCGCCGCGGAGTGCTCGCCAAGCATCGGGTCACCCCCATTTTGGTCAACCTCAACGGCAATCGCGCTGTCGGCGCGATGCCTTCGATTATCGACTTACCCGTGAAACTGCACGGCGCCGAGTTTATCCTGTCCGCGCACGCGCGATTTCTCTACCGTGCGGAAAAGCGCAATGATATCTGGCGGTTAATGGGATTTGACGCTATCTATATGCGAGATGAGCTGACTCCAGCGATCCCAGGACAAACGATCACCATCGATCCGCAATCTCTGAAAGGCTTTCGGCTCACTTACAGGCTGCTCGCCTACTATATGAGTAGCCAAGGCTATGAAGTCGATCCCGATCTGGCCGGCGAGGACCGTCCGGAACTCGTAGCGGCCATGAACCGCGAGATTTATGGCTGGGCTGGGATAAGCATATAAGCGCATACCCTGGACTTACTGCATGTGTAGTCGATGACCAAGTGCTATTGCCTGCGTCTAACGCTCCGATGACAATCCACGAAATTTTTACATCCCGAGCCGACGTGCTTATGTATAATGGGATGGCCTGAAGCAGGGGAAACCTTTCGACCCCATACGGCATCGAATGGGTTATGACGACGAAGAACCGTAAGCGACTGGGATCAGGGCGGTTAGTCCCGACGCGACCGACCGGCGTAGAATACCGCGTCAAGTACGGGCTGCAAATCGTCGAAACCGGCCCGCAGCACGGTCGAGGGATGCGCCCGCTAAAGTGGGCTCGCTGCTCCGTTAAACCAGCCGATACACACCGAATTCCTAGCGGGACGTACTTCCTTCACGCCGATGAAGGTGGCGTCTTTCAGGTTAAGTCCAACGGCCACGTGTGGGAGTACCTCACGGCTGCATAACTAGCAGTAATTCTGCGCGCACGCCCGCAATTAATTCCTAGACGTGCCTCCCGTCTTCCGAACTTCCAACGTTCGCCGTAAATCGGTTCGCCCTCTCCTCGCGAAATTGAACAAATAAGGACGCCGACTGCTCGCTGATGGCTCTTGTACTGGCGCGTTTTGCGCTCTATTGCGCCTAAGCTGAGACTTCCTCCAGCGGCCGACACGGCGCCGACCAGACGGCTGGATTGCGTATGCTATACTGGCCCGCAGGACAGGCCAAGGACCAGCATGTCATCGCCGCAATCTGCACCCTCTCGGCACGAAAATAGGTTACGCGGCTCGTCGCTTCGCGGAATCGTGGTACTCGCGGCAGTTTTGGTCGCTTCGGCGCTGTTAGGCGGCCACTTCGGCGCCTCGGCCAACGCCACGGCGCGCGGATCAGACGATTTGCAAGATTCCGTAAAGAACTTCACCCACGTTATGGCCGTGGTCGAAAAGAATTATGCCGAGCCCATCAACGTCGATAAATCCATTTACGACGGCGCAATCCCTGGGATGTTGCACGTCCTCGATCCTCACTCGCAATTTTTTGATCCGCAGCAATACGCCCTTTTCGAAGAA
>JAGWRH010000012.1 GCA_028876695.1 Acidobacteriota bacterium
AGCGGCGTCTGGCCGCCGAACTGGACGATGACGCCCCGCGGCTTTTCGCGTTCGAGGACGGCGAGAACGTCTTCGAGCGTGAGAGGCTCGAAATACAGGCGGTCGGAGGTGTCGTAATCGGTGGAGACCGTCTCCGGGTTGCAGTTGACCATCACGGTTTCGTAGCCGTCTTCCTTCAACGCGATGGCGGCGTGGCAACAGCAATAATCGAACTCGATTCCCTGCCCGATGCGGCTCGGACCGCTGCCGAGAATCACGATCTTCGGGCGATCGGTGGCGTCGGCTTCGTCCTCTTGCTCATAGGTGGAGTAGAGATACGGAGTGAAGGATTCGAATTCCGCGGCGCAGGTATCCACGCGCTTGAAAACGGGCGTCACGCCAAGTTCGCGGCGGCGGGCGCGCACGGAGGCGGACTTGACGTTCCAGAGCTTGGCAATTTCTTCGTCGCTCGCGCCGGAGCGCTTGGATTCCAACAGCAGCTCGCGCGAGCACTTCGAAAGCGTCGTCTGGGCGACGCGATTATCGATCGCCAGCATTTCCTGGATTTCGCAAATGAACCACGGGTCGATTTTGGTGAGCTCGCAGACTTCCTCGCGGCTCATGCCGCGCTCGAGCGCCTCGAAAAGCCAGTGGATGCGGTCCGGATTGGGCACGTGCAGCTTTTCGCGCAAGAGCGCGGTGGTCACTTCGGCGGGCGGGCGCCACGCGGAGCTGGGCTCCAGAGCGCGAATGGCTTTACAGAGCGCCTCCTGAAACGTACGGCCGAGCGCCATTACCTCGCCCACGGATTTCATCTGCGTTGTGAGGGTGTCGTCGGCACCGGGGAACTTTTCGAACTGCCACTTGGGAATTTTCGCGACGACGTAGTCGATGCTCGGCTCGAAGCACGATGGCGTCTTGCGGGTGATGTCGTTGGGGATTTCGTCGAGGGTCATGCCGACGGCGAGCTTCGCGGCGATTTTGGCGATCGGGAAGCCTGTGGCTTTGCTGGCGAGTGCGGAGCTGCGCGAAACGCGCGGATTCATTTCGATCACGATCATTCGTCCCGTGGCGGGATCGATGGCGAACTGAATGTTCGAGCCGCCGGTTTCGACGCCGACTTCGCGGATGATGGCCGCGGCGGCGTCGCGCATGCGCTGGTATTCCTTGTCGGTTAGAGTTTGCGCGGGCGCGACGGTGATCGAATCGCCGGTATGGACGCCCATGGGATCGAAGTTTTCAATCGAGCAGATGACCACGAAATTGTCGCGGCAGTCGCGCATCACTTCGAGCTCAAATTCTTTCCAGCCGAGGACCGATTCTTCGATCAGTGCCTGGTGCACGGGGCTGGCGTCGAGAGCGCGCGCGATCGCGTCGCCAAATTCTTCGTGATTGTAGGCGATCGAACCGCCGGTGCCGCCGAGCGTAAAGGACGGGCGAATCACGACGGGATAACCCATGCGATCGGCCCACTCGACCGCTTCGGGAATGCTATTGACGACCGCCGATTCGGGCACATCCAGACCGATGCGGCGGCAAGCGTCCTTGAAGAGCAGCCGGTCTTCCGCGACTTTGATGGCGCGGAGCTGCGCGCCGATTAATTTGACGCCGTATTTTTCGAGGATGCCGTGCTCGGCAAGCTCGACGGCTAGATTGAGGCCGGTTTGGCCTCCGACGGTGGGAAGTACGGCGTCCGGGCGCTCGGTGGCGATAATCGCTTCGAGATATTCGCGAGAAAGCGGCTCGATGTAGGTGCGGTCGGCGATTTCGGGGTCGGTCATAATCGTCGCGGGATTGGAATTGACGAGGATGACTTCGTAGCCTTCCGAGCGCAGCGCCTTGCAGGCCTGCGTGCCGGAGTAGTCGAACTCACAGGCCTGGCCGATGACGATTGGGCCGGAGCCGATAATCAAAATTTTCTTGATGTCAGTGCGTTTCGGCATGTTCCCCCGATAACGTGCTCACTTGCCCGGCTTGTGGTCTTTCATTAATTTCACGAAGTCGTCGAAGAGGTAGCGCGCGTCGTGCGGGCCGGGCGAAGCTTCGGGATGATACTGCACGCTAAAAAGCGGCAGCGAGCGATGGCGCAGGCCCTCGTTCGTATGATCGTTCAAGTTCAGGTGCGTGATTTCCACTTCGCTCGACGGCAGCGAATCGGGATCGACACAAAACCCGTGATTTTGCGCGGTGATCTCAACCTTTTCGGTCCGCAGATTTTTCACCGGATGATTCGAACCGTGGTGCCCGAATTTCAGCTTGAAGGTGCGGCCGCCGAGCGCCAGCCCGCAGAGTTGATGGCCGAGGCAGATGCCGAATATCGGGACGCGGCCCTCAAGTTTACGAATGTTATCGATGGCGTAGGTGCACGGCTCGGGATCGCCGGGGCCATTGGAAAGAAACACACCCGTTGGCTTTAGAGCCAGCACGTCTTCCGCAGATGTGGTGGCGGGAACTACCGTGACATCGCAATCGTGATCCACGAGAAGCCGCAGAATATTCCGCTTGATGCCGAAATCGTAAGCCACGACGCGATAACGGGCGCGCGAAGCGGCCTCGCCATTAGGCCGCGGGTGCGCAGCAGCAGCAGCAACGGCCGAAATGTTTGTCGCGGCCTTCGCACCGGCGGTTGCCGCAGCGGCGAGCGGAGTGGAGAGTGAAAGCGAGCCGCGCGTCCAGTCGTAGGATTTCGCCACGGTCACGCGCCCGGCAAGCTCCTGGCCAGCCATGGACGGCAGAGCGCGAGCCTCCGCGATCAATTGTTCGGCGGGAGTGCCATCGGTCGAAATAACTCCGCGCAAAGCGCCCACGCTGCGCAGGTGCCGCACCAGCGCGCGCGTATCGACGTCCCAAATTACCGGGACGCCGTGCTCCTCCAGATATTGCTGGGCGGATTCGGTGGAGCGCCAGTTCGAAGCCAGCGGCGAAAATTCGCGGACGACGAGCGCTTCGATGAATGGTTTGGAGGATTCCTCATCTTCCAGATTCGTGCCCACATTTCCAATGTGAGAGTAGGTGAGGCAGACGATCTGCCCGGCGTAGCTTGGATCGGTGAAGACTTCCTGATAGCCGGTGATACTGGTGTTGAAAACGACTTCGCCGCCACGGCGGGTTCGAGCGCCCGCCGCGCGGCCGTTAAATACTCTTCCGTCCTCTAGCGCGAGTGTCGCGCAACCTGCGAGGGGTTCGGTCAGTGTGTCCTCCAAAGGTGGTCATTTCGATGCCGCGTTAACCGTGCTCGAAGACGGCGCCAGCGAGCCGATGTGATCCACCGGCCAGTAGGCAAAAACCGCCTTGCCGTAGATGAGCGACCGCGGAACAGGCCCGAAGACGCGCGAATCATTGGAGCTGTCGCGGTGATCTCCCATCACGAAGTATTGATCGGGTGGAACTTTCAACGGGCCATAATTCGAGCCATCAAGATAGCCCGGCGGGACGTATTGGTCCGGCAATTTTTGGGCGTCGATATATACGTCGCCCGCGCGAATCTGGATGGTTTCGCCCGGCAAAGCCACCACCCGCTTGATGAACGACTTCGAGCGGTCCAGAGGATACCAGAAAACGACCACGTCGCCACGATCGATCGGCTCAAAGTGATAGACAAACTTGTTGATGAAGATGCGCTCCTGATCGCTCAGGAGCGGATTCATGCTGTTGCCTTCGACCTTGACGGGCTGGTAGAGGAAAATCATCACGACGATGGCCAGCCCAAGAGCGATCGCTAAATCTCGCGTCCAGTTACGCAATTCGCGGCGCAATTGGGATGGAGGAGGATTCACAGGAGCATCCGGTGCGCTGGTGTGGTTCATGTCCTGCATCTCGTATTCTCATTTATACCACGACCGCGCGACGGCGCGGAAGAGCGGGCGCAGCGCCGGGCGGATGCAAATTGGATTTCGGTTCGAGCGGAAAAGTTAGCTGAGCGCGAAGCCGAGAATTGCCATCGCAGCCAGGACGGCGGTCTCCGTGCGCAAAATACTTTCCCCAAGCGAAGCCTCCGCAAATCCGCAGGCACGGGCCGCGGCAAATTCTTCATCCGTCCAACCACCTTCGGGGCCGATAGACAGAGACGCGACGGATACGCGGCGGGATTGCGGCGCGTCGCCACCTTGCTGCCCCAGCACATCGCGCAGGGACGGCGCGTCCGGCCTTTCGGACAAGATGATTTTGCGGTCGGCGGCCGCCTGCGCAAACGCGACGCCGGACTTCAATACGACGCCGGCCGCTCGGGCGACGAGAACCGGCGCGTTCGTGAGGCGCAGAACGGGAGGACGCAATCGGCGCGCTTGCTGCGAGGATTCGAGGAGGATTTTCTCCCAGCGCGCGCGTCGCTTTTCCGCAGCAGCGACCAGAGGCTTCTCCGACCGAGCGGCGGCGAGCGGGACAATCTCGCTGGCACCGAGTTCCGTGGCTTTCTCCAAGCACCATTCGAAGCGGTCGAACTTGACGAGCGCAAGAAGCAAAATAATCCGGAGCGGCGCCTCGCGGGCTTCGACCGGCTCAAGCAGAGCGAAATCGATGCGGCTCTCGCCGCGTTTGGGCAGGTCAACGCGTTCGACTCGCCCGAGCCACACGGTGCGTCCATCGCTCAATTCATAGAGTTGACCTGGCGCGGCGCGCAAGACGCGGCCCAGGTGCTCGGCGGTTTCGCCGCAAATGGCGGCGGAATTGGAATCAAAATGATCGACGAAAAAACGGCGGCGCATCGGGCGATTCTAACCCGGAGTGAGTGCAAGCCGGCGTATTTCCGCAAGCTGTGGCAGGCATGGCGCAACAAATGGACAAAAGAAGAGGGGATTTCTCGCTCCGTCGCGCGGGCGCTTACAGGGCGGAAAAAGCACGCGTGACGCCGCTCGGAACGACAACTTTGCGCGTCGGCAAACTAGCCGAAGATGTCTTTTACCTTATCGAAGAAGCTGGATGAGCGCTCCACCGGTCTGTTAACCACTTTCAGCGAGTGGCCAAGCTGTTCGAGCAGGTGGCGCTGATCGCGCGTGAGCTTCGACGGCACTTCCACGCGCACGCAGACGTACATATCGCCGCGCCCGCCGTGCGGATTGGGCAGGCCTTTGCCCTTGATGCGGAAAATCTGTCCGGACTGCGTTCCTTCGGGAATTTCGAATTCCTCTTCGCCCTTCAGCGTGGGAATCACAATGGTGGAACCGAGCGCCGCCTGCGGAAAGCTCACGGGAATCGTGCTGTAAAGATCAGCGCCGCGGCGTTCGAAGAAGGGATGCTCCTTGACCTCGAGGAATACGTACAGATCGCCCGGAGGGCCGCCGTTAACGCCCTGTTCGCCCTGGCCAGTCATGCGCAGGCGCGTGCCGGATTCCACGCCCGCGGGAATGCCCACTTCGAGGGTGCGTTGGCGCTCGACGCGGCCCTGGCCGCGGCAATTCGCGCAGGCCTCGCGCACTACCTTCCCGGCACCCTGGCAGGCCGGGCAGGTGCGCGTGATGGAGAAAAATCCCTGCTGGTACGACATTTGGCCGCGGCCGCCGCAACTGCGACAGGTGGTCATGCCGGTGCCAGCTTTCGCGCCCGTTCCCGAACAGTGTTCGCAGATTTCGTGACGCGTCACCTCGACCTGCGTGGTGACGCCGACGGCGGCTTCTTCAAACGTCAGCGAAACGTCGTAGCGCAGATCGGCTCCGCGCTGGCCGCGCGCGCCGCGGCCCCGGCGGCCCGCGCCTCCGAATGCCTGGTTGAAGCCAAAAAGGTCGCCGAAAATGTCCTGAAACTCTTCGAAGATGGATGCGTCGAATCCGCCCGCGTCAAAGCCCCGGCCGCCAAGACCGGCGTGGCCGTAGCGGTCGTACACGGCGCGCTTCTGTTCGTCGGAAAGGACGCTATAGGCTTCGCTGCACTGACGAAACTTTTCCTCGGCTTCGTGCTTGTTGGCGGGATTGCGGTCCGGATGCCACTTCAGCGCGGCTTTCCGGTAAGCAGACTTGATTTGATCGGCGGTGGCGCTCCGTTCAATGCCGAGAACTTCGTAGTAATCCGCCTGATTAGTATTCGCCATGACCTCTGGGTTCCTCCACTTAAAGCCAGATGATGCGCAGACGATCGCCGCCTGCGCATCGCCAAATCATTCCATTTCCGCTTAGATCATCCCGCGGCGGACGCTTTCGCTAAGCGTCTGACCTGGACGCACGCGCGGATTCAGATTTCGGCTCCGTGGCCACGCGCACCATCGCGGGCCTCAGTACGCGGCCGTGCAGCAGATAGCCGGGCTGCAACTCCCCGATCACGATGCCGTCGGCATGCTCGGTGGTTTCGACGCGCTCGATCGCATGATGGAAGTGCGGATTAAATTCCTGCTCCATCGCCTCGATGCGCACCAAACCCTGCTTGGCCAGCGCCTCCCAAAGCTGACGGCGGATCAGCTCGAAGCCTTTGCGATATTCGAGATAGGCGGAATCGCTCGATGGCGATAGCGCGCGATCGAATGCATCGAGTACCGGAAGAAGATGCTCGACCAGCGATTCGGTTGCGCGCTGGCGATCCTGCGCGCGGTCTTTTTCGACGCGTTTGCGGTAATTTTCGAAATCGGCCTGGCGCCGGACCAGCGTGTTCATCAACTCCTGCTTTTCAGCCTGAAGCTTCTGAACCTGCTCGGATACAGGGTCGCAGCTTGCGGCTCCTGGTTGGACGGGCGTTTCTGAAGCGCTGGCGCTGTCGCCAGGATTTGCGGAGGCTCCGCCGCGCTCCGTCCATTCGTCCGCTTTTTGTCTCGGTCGATCGCTCTGGGACATCAACCTCAGCTCCCTTGTCCATCCGAAAATAATTGCGCCATGAAAGCCACCGCCGTAATTACGCGTTCGTAATGCATGCGCATGGGTGCCAGAATTCCGAGAGTGCCCTGCACCTGGTCCTTCGTCGAATAGGATGCGGAGACCAGCGCGAGGTGCTTGCCCGCGTTGGTCATCTGATCGACGCCAAATTCCACGTGCACCGGTTCGGGCGCCTCAATGCAGCCGCTGAGCAGCGCGATCAACAGATCCTTTTCCTCGATCGTCTGAAGCAACTCGCGCAACTGCTCGTGGCTGGTGAATTCCATGGACGAAGCGATCTGCGCCGCGCCCTCGATATAAATTTTGCGCTCGCTATCGTCGCCGAGAACCGCGGGATCGCAAAGCATCAGGGCGGCGCCGGCCAGGCGCCCGTATTGTTCGCGGTCGCGTTGCACCTGCCGCTGCAAATCGGCGCGAATCTCCTCGAGAGTGCTGCCGGAATAATGCTGGTTCAAGTACGCCGAGATGCGGTCGAGTTCCGGTTGCGACATGTCGCGCTCGGGGCGAATCAACTTGTCGCGCGTCACTCCCCCGGTGGTGACGAGGACCACGAGGACGCGTCGATCCGGCACAGCAAGAAATCGCACGTGCTCCACAAGGGTACGCGATAACGGCGGCGAAATGAAAATGCCCAAGCCGCGCGAAACGGCGGAAAGCACGTGGCTGGCACGCTCCATCACGGCTTCGGGAGTCTGAGCGGCATCGAGTTCCCGGCGAATCCACTGGCGGTCTTCCGGGCTGGCGGTCGCCTGTGCCGCAACTTGCTCGACGAAGAACCGGTACGCAGCGGCGGTGGGCACGCGCCCAGCAGAAGTATGAGGCTGATACAGATAACCGCCCTCCTCAAGGTCGGCCATCACGTTGCGAACGGTGGCGGGACTCAGCGGCTCGGCGTGGCGGCGCGCAATGCTGCGCGAGGAAACGGGTTCGCCCGTTTCGATGTATGTGCGCACAACATCGGTGAGGATCTGCTGATGCCGTTTTTGTTGAAGGACCGCCGGGATCATGGCATTCCCTCGCGTCCGCGCGCCTTGCTCTCGTGCAAGGCAGCACCGCATACTTTGCCTATTTAAATTCTAATCAGCGGCGCACGCGGCGTCAACTTGAGCCGTCGCAAGACGCGTTTCTGAGCGGGTTGCGCGTAGATGAAATTCGTTCGGCGCACTCAAGAATGCCCGCGCGCTCGGGGGAATCGGGTGACCGGCCACCTACGAATCCGCATCGGGAATTCGGTCGAGCTGAATAAGCCATGCCGCCGCCTCCGCGTCGCTGGGCGCTCGATAATCGCTGCGGGGAGAAAGCGAGCCGCCAGAGCCGACTTTCGGCGCGTTTGGCAGCGCGCTGCGCTTGAATTGGCTGAACTTAAAGAAACGGTCGAGAAACACTCCCAGCCAGCGCTTGATCTGGGCGATGGAATATTCGTGGCGCTTGCCGGCGGGAATGTCCGGCCAATTGCCGCACTCGCGGTCATGCCAGGCAGACCACGAGAGAAACGCGACCTTCGGCGGAGCGTATCCGAAGCGCAGCGTGTAGTAGAGGTGGAAGTCCTGTAACTCGTATGGACCGACGACTTCTTCAGACAATTGCGTGGAATGCCCATTTTCGTTCCCGGGAACAAGTTCGGGGCTGAACTCGGTCTCGAGGACTTCTTTCAAAATCGCGCCGGCGTCGGCGCCCAGTTTCGCGGATTCGGCCTCCCACCGGATCAGATATTGAATCAGCGTCTTGGGTACGCTGGCGTTCACGTGATAATGCGCCATGTGATCGCCGACTCCGTAGGTGCAGTAGCCGAGCGCCAGCTCGCTCAGGTCGCTGGTGCCGACAACCAAACCGCCGAATTGATTGGCCAACCGGAATAGATGGCTGGTGCGCTCGCCCGCTTGCACGTTTTCGAACGTGGTATCGAAAACCGGCTGGCCGGTTGCGAACGGATGGCCGATGTCCTTGAACATCTGCATACAGCTTGGCCGGATATCGATTTCGCGGCTTTCGCATCCAATTGCCGCCATTAAGCGGCGGGCCTGCTGCAACGTGCGTTCGCTGGTGGCGAATCCCGGCATAGTAACGCCCAGTATTCCCTTGCGCGGGAGCTGCATGGCGTCCATAGCGCGCGCACAGACGATGAGCGCCTGCGTCGAGTCGAGCCCCCCGGAAACTCCGATCACCGGGCGATTGACTTTCGAAGATTGCAGCCGCTTCGTAAGTCCCTGCACTTGGATTTCATAGACTTCGCGGCAGCGGTCGCCGCGACTGACCGATTCGCTGGGGACATAGGGGAAGCGCTCGACAATGCGGTCCAGCGGGATGCGCTGGTCCAGCGGTAACTTCGCTTCGAAATGGATGGTGCGAAATTCGGCGATTTGCTCGCGGTAATCGTGCACGGACATGCCAAAACTATTTTGGCGCATGCGGTCCGCGACCAAGCGATCCAAATCGATGTCCGCCGAGACGAGTTGCGCGGAATGCGAAAACCGCCGGGTTTCGGCAATTCGCGTCGCGTTCTCATAGATGAGGCCGTGGCCGTCCCACGCGAGATCGGTGGTGGATTCGCCCGGACCCGCGGCGCAGTAAATATATGCGGCCAGGCAGCGCCCGGACTGGTCGGCCACGAGCAGCCGCCGAAAATCTCCCTTGCCGATGGTAACGTTCGAGGCGGAAATGTTGACCAGCACAGTTGCACCCGCCATGGCCGCGAGGGACGATGGCGGTATCGGCACCCAGAGATCCTCACAAATCTCGACAAAAAACGTGAACAGCGGCTGGTCCACGGCTTGGAACAGCAGCCGATTACCGAAGGGAACATCCCGCTGCCCGGCGAAATCGATTGCGTTCCGGTGCAGGTGGCTGGCCGGCGTAAACTGCCGCATCTCGTAGAATTCGCGGTAATTCGGCAGGTATGTTTTCGGAATGATGCCCAGCAGCCGGCCGCGATGCACCACTGCCGCGCAATTGAAGAGAAGATGATCGACCGAGATCGGCAAACCGACGACCGCGATCGCAGACAGTTCGCGCGAGGCATCGATAACCCGCCCCAGCGCTTCCTGGCTGGCATCGAGCAAAGCCTGCTGATGGAACAGGTCCTCGCAGGAGTACGCCGATAGCCCGAGTTCTGGAAACGTGACGAGGAGGGCGTCGCGCTGCGCCGCCTGGCGCATCAGGGCGATCACCCGTTCTGAGTTGAACGCCGGATCGGCAACGCGCACCTCGGGAATGCCTAGAGCCACGCGCACGAAATTGTGGCGGTAGAGGTTAAAGAAGTTCGCTGGATGGCTCATGTTCGGACGGCAACGGCGAAAAACACCGGCTCAGTTTGTCCGCGGCGTCCCGCCGACCCAATCGTTAACCGGCTAAAAACGCCCAACTCAACTGTTATATGGGATAAATCTAACACGCACAAGTCGCGGAAAGCAGGGTGTTTCGCGCCGACGGCCCCAGCGAATATCGTGCGCTTCCTGGCCGGATCAGGCGTCGTGCCGCCGCTCCCGCACCCAGGCGAGAAACCGCGCCATCCGCTGGCGTTCGCGCCAAAGCAGGCGGAAGAACTGGCTGGCGCTCAGATGCGCGGCATCGGCTCCGAAAAATGTCTCAAGCCGCCACCGAAT
>JAGWRH010000183.1 GCA_028876695.1 Acidobacteriota bacterium
ATCGGCGAAACGCTGCGCGCCATGTTGCCGCCCGAAATTGAGCTGCGCCACGAGCGCGAATATGCGCTAACTGAAGCAGGCCGGGCCTATCTGAATGATCTTGCCTCCGCCGATGAGCTCACCGATGCGGAAAAATCCGAATGCGGGCTCCTCCGCGCGCTTGCCGATCCGATCTCTCGCCGCAAGCGAATCGATGAGCCCACTGCCGAGCGCCTGGTGCGTCTCGGCTATTTGTCCGCGCGCCACGTGCTGCGCGACCGCAAAACGCGCATGCAAAAGATCATCGCCTGGAACGCAGCAGCTCAAAACGAGCCGGCGTCAAACCGCACGCCCGCCGAATCGCGCATTCACGAAATCCTCGCCGCCACCCGCGGTCCTCTGCCGCTCCCTCTGCTGCTGGAAAAGGCCGGCGTCACGCGCGCCGTCGTTGCCCGGCTCGAGAAAAAGGGTTTGCTCGATACGTGGGAAGAGCCGCTGACTTCCGCGGAAGATCCCTGGGACGCCGAATTCACGCCGCCGTCCAATGTTCTGAATGCCGAGCAGAACGAAGCGCTCGGCGAAATCTGGCGCTGGCTGCTGGACGGAAAATTCACCGCCGGTCTTCTGCACGGCGTCACCGGAAGCGGCAAGACGGAGGTTTACCTCGGCGCCATCGCCGCGGCGCTTTCCCGCGGCAAAACGGCAATCGTCTTGGTTCCGGAAATTGCCTTGACGCTCTGGATCGGCCGCCTCGTCCGCGCGCGCTTTGGGGAAGGCGTCGCCGTGCTGCACAGCGGCCTCGCCGATATCGAGCGCGCCCGCGAATGGTGGCGCGTCCGCCGTGGAGAGGCGCGGGTTGTGGTCGGCACTCGCTCGGCCGTTTTCGCGCCGCTCGAAAACCTCGGCCTGATCATCGTCGATGAGGAGCAGGAGTCCGCCTACAAACAGGAAGAAATTCCGCGCTATCACGGGCGCGACACCGCGGTCTATCGCGCGCGCCTCGAAAATGCCGTGGCCCTGCTCGGCTCCGCCACGCCGTCTCTGGAGACCTACCATAACGCCCGCGCCGAAAAGTACCGCCTCTTGCGGCTCACGTCGCGCGTCGAAAATCGCCCGCTCGCCGATGTTCGCGTCATCGATTTGCGCGAGGAATTTCGCGCCCATCGCCGCGCGGCGCCGATTTCCGAGCCGCTCCGCCAGGCCATCGCCATGCGCCTGGCGGAAAAAACGCAAACGATGATTCTCATCAACCGCCGCGGCTACTCCTGGTCGCTGCTCTGCCGCGGTTGCGGCGCGTTCGTGCAATGCCGGAACTGCAGCATCGCGCTCACCTATCACAAAAGCCGCCAGCGCCTGGAATGCCACTACTGCGGCTTTGCCGCTCGGCCGCCGAAGCAATGCCCGAAATGCAGCGCTGAATTCATGTATTTCGTCGGAGACGGCGCCGAGCGCGTGGAAGAATATCTGCGCGAGATTTTTCCCGCGGCGCGCATCGCGCGGCTCGACCGCGATACCGTGCGCACCAGGCGCGAATATCAAAAAATTCTCGGCGCCTTCGCTAAATGCCAACTCGATATTCTCGTCGGCACTCAGATGGTCGCCAAGGGACACGATTTCCAGCGCGTAACTCTCGTTGGCGTGGTGGCCGCCGATCTCGCGCTCGGTCGCCCCGATTTTCGCGCCGCCGAGCGCACCTTCCATCTGCTCGCCCAGGTCGCGGGACGCGCCGGTCGCGGGGAGCTTTCCGGCGAGGTGCTGGTCGAGACGTATTACCCCGAACATTACGCCATCGGGCTCGCGGCACGGCAGGATTATCTTTCGTTTTTCGAGAAGGAGGTCCATTTCCGCCGCGTGCTGCACTATCCGCCGTTTACCGCCCTCGCCTCGGTTCTGGTGCGCGACCGCAAAATCGAGAACGCCATCCAATGGTCGCGCGCGCTGGCGGCATATTTCGCGCCGTTCGAGAACCGAGGCATCAAGGTCCTTGGCCCCGCGTCCGCGCCGCTCGCCCGCCTGCGTCGCGACTATCGTTTTCAAATCATTCTGAAATCGCCGCGCCGCTCGGCGCTCGGGCACGCCGTGGACGGCTGCCTCGACTTCTGCGCGAAGCACGAAATTCCCCCGACCGCCGTCATCGTTGACGTCGATCCGGCCAATTTGTCGTGATTGCGTTGCGTGCCTGCGGGGATCTCGATCAGTGCGCCGGTAGCGGCGTGAAGCTCAGCGCCAGAATCGCCAGCGCCAGCAGCGCCAGCAGTTGCCGCCCGGTGCCAAGCGGCTCCCATGAATTCAGCAGCGGCGGATGCCCGAAGCGCAGCGAAAGCGCCAGCAGAATGATGCCCCATAGCGCCCACATCGGCCAGCTGTAAACTCCCAGCGCGATCAGCGCCAGCCCGATCGCGAGCGAAATCCGCTGATGATGCCGGCTCGTCAGGCTGTACACAATATGCCCGCCGTCGAGCTGCCACATGGGCAGCAAATTCATCGCCGTCGCGAGCAATCCCACCCACGCCGCCCATCCCACAGGTCCGAGCAGAATCCAGCTTGTGTCCACGCCCGGATGAAACACGCGGTCCAGCAGCAAAATCAGCGGCGGATTGCCGAAGTGTATCGCCGCATTTGCCTGCGCGTCCGGAACGATCTTCGCAGTGGCCACCGCCCAGGCCATGGCTGGCACCGCGAAAGCAAATCCAACCACCGGCCCGGCAATTCCCACGTCAAACAGCGCCTTGCGCGTCGGAATCGGCGAGCGAATGGAAATCACCGCGCCGAACGTGCCGAACAATGTTGGCGCCGGTATGAAATAGGGATAACTGACGTCGATCCCATAATGCCGCCCGGCGAAAAAATGTCCCAGCTCGTGCGAGAGCAGGATCAGCAGCAGCGTGAACGAAAACGGCACGCCGAGCAGCAACATCGACGGGTGATGCCAGGCGGATTCCAGCAGCGAAAATATCGGCGTGCTGCCTGAAAATGGCGCCACGTTCTGCGAGTAGGACTCCGCGAAATCCATCCCCACCATCAACGTGGACGCAAGTGTGAACAAGAAGAGCGTTAGCGAAGGCCACAACCTCTGTCGTCGCCGCGGGCGCACCACCGCGCTCGTCGGTCGATCCGCCACCACGCGATATTGCGCATCGAGTATCTCGATCGGTATGCGGTCGTTTCCGTTACCTTCGCTCATTGGCGGTTTGCGCGCCTCAAAAAACGCCCATCAAGATTTGGATGCGCCGTTTTGCAATCGCGCTTCGACGCCCGCGCGCACTCCACCGCGGCGGAAGCGCGCCTCGTCGCGCCCACGCGAACTCAGGATCGCCCGCGAAAGGCGGGCTGCGGCTATGGCTTGCTGGAGGACGCCGGGAGCGCCTGCAATTCTTTCCCCGGCTTGAACCGCACCGCTTTTCCGGGATGGATATTCACCTGCTGTCCGGTGCGGGGATTTCTTCCGATGCCGGTCTTGCGGGGCTTGACGTTAAACACGCCGAACCGTCGCAACTCAATTCGCCGTCCGGTTCCAAGCGCCACTTTCATCGCCTCGAATACGCCTTCGACGGCTTGCTCCGCTTTGCTTCGGGGGATGTTGGTCTTCGCTACGATGGCATTTACGATGTCGAGCTTGATCACGGGAGCCTCCAGCTGAGCGGAACCTCATGCTAGACAAGGGTTTGCGCCTTGTCAAGCAGCACTCCGCCCCATGCCTCTTCCGGTTCAAGTTCAACGCCCGCCCTCGAAAGAGGCCGCAGCGACAGCC
>JAGWRH010000184.1 GCA_028876695.1 Acidobacteriota bacterium
CGATGCGGATCACCACGCTGTACTGATTTTCATTGCGGATATTGCCGAACGAAAACCGCCGGTACTCGAAGCCGACGCCACAGCAGTTCCCGTTGTAGGTGAGCTCGGCGATCTGGTTTTGGAACAGGGCCTGGCCGAAATCGTAACTCGCGCCGAAGTTTATATTCCATCCGCGCCGGTTCAGATCACCCCAGCCGAAGAGCGTGCGCACCTGATTGGATCTCTGCCGGAAATTGGGCGGGGGCGAAGGAGGTTTCAACGGCAGATTCAGCACCGAAAAATGCGCCAGGGTGATGAACGACGCCTTGTACGGTTTCAGCTTCAGCAGCGTGCCGATCGCGGTCGCGCGGTTGCGGTTCGGGTCGTAGTTGATGACGAACTCCGTGTCGTAACGGCGCCCCGGCTCCATGCGCAGGTCGCTGACGATGGGCGAAAAATGCCGCGGCTCATCGGCGAACGCAAAAGGCGTAAGCTCGTCGAGGGTTTTGAATACATTCGGCTGCCCGGGCGTGAGCGCGCCGCCGAAGGTCGGATCAAAAAAATATTTCTGCGCCAGCGTCCAGGAGAGGACTTCCCGACTTCCGCCGCCGGTTCGGCGGTAGAGCCGCTGCGTGACGCCGTACTCGATTTCGTTCGTGTCCGTCAGCGTCTCGTCCTCGTCGAATCGCACGAAGCGCCCGAAATCGTTGACGCCATTCACGTATTGATACGTGAAATTCGGTTCGATCACGTGCTTCCATTTCGTGGCGCCTTGGCCGAAAACGCGCTCGATCTCGGGCAGCCGCGCGTCCAGGCGGAACTCCTCGGTGTTGCGAAAAAAAGCTTCCTTCAGAAAAGCGCCGTTCACCAGCTGCCCGCCATAATTCGTGCTGCGAAAGGTAAAGCTCGGCGCGGCATCGAGCCAACGGCCCCAATGGAGCGGCAGCGTCACCGATGGCGCCACTTCGCTGCGCTCCACGAAATTCGGCGTTGAAAACGGCGTCACGTTGTCTTGCCGGTTCGCCGCGCCGGTGAACACGTGGAACGAAAAATACACCGGAAGCCGGTCGAGAAGCTCGCGATCCACGGAACTGAATCGCGCTTCGGGCGCCGTGCGCAACACCATCGACGTCTGCGGCGTCGCGCTCAAATAGTTGCGGTAGCTCAGCGCGGCGAAGCCGAGGCTGTAGCCATCGAAGTCTTTGGTCAGGAACGCGTCATTGCGAACTTCGGAGTTCACCGCTTGCGTAAACGTTTCGGACCACGCCAGGCGGAACGTCAGCGACGTAAGCTGATCCAGATCGGCCACCGCGCGCCAGCCGTGCGGCATGTCCGACGTAAACAGCAGTTTCGCTTCGTGCCCGCCCTGCTTCAGCGGCGGCCCGGCCGGCTGCGGAAGCCCGCGATCCATCACTCCAAAATAGGAGGCGTCCAGCGACGCGTTTTCCCACGGCTTCATGCGAAATTCGCCGCGCTGGCTCCATCCGCGCTCGCTGTAGTACTCGCTCCCCACCGTCGCGTCCAGCCAATCAAGCGGCGCCCAATAAATCGCGTCGCCCATCACGTAGCCTTTTTGCGACGTGCGCCCGGCCTCCGGCACCAGGAATCCCGAATCGCGCCGTCTTTCCGCCGGAAGCGTGGCGTACGGCAAATACAGCACCGGCACGGAGAACACGCGAAAATTGCCGTTTTCCAGATGCACCGATTTCTGCAGCCGGATGGTCGCCTCGGGCGCGTAAAACTTCCACGTCGGGTGATCCGGGTTGCAGACCGTCAGCCACGCGCCGCGAATTTTGTACTCGTGTTCGTTCACGCGCTCGGCTTCGCGCGCCTCGAAGTAAATTGGGTTGGGGCTCACCAGCAAGTTTGGCGAAGGCGTTCGCTGCACCTGGAACGTTCCGCGCACGTCGTGAAACACGCCTCGCCCGCTGCGCAAGTTATAGCTCGCGTCGGCGGCTTCCACGTGCTGGCTTTGGTAATCGAGCTGCACGTGCCCGCGCGCGCTGACTTCTTGCGTTTCCGTGTTGTATTCCACGTGGTCCGCGCGGAGCCGCGCGTCTTGGTACACCACGTCGACGTTCCCGTCCGCGTAATAGATTTTGTCCGCCAGGCGCTGCTGATCCGCTTGCAAAGTCATTTCGCCGCCGGATAGCAGTGCCGGCTCGGCGCGATGCGCGGCCTTGGAACGGTTTTTCTGGGCGTATGTTGCGCCTGGAATCGCGAACGCGAATGCCAGCAGCGCTGCTAGCTGAGCCGGCCACCTGCGGGTCTTTCGATTCCGGGACGGAAGGATCGTTCTCGCTGGAATCGGTTTGCGAGCGCACCTGCGCAGCGTGGCGCCCGGCATCGCCTGGAAAGGATTGCAAAATGGTCGGACCAAATCGCGAGCCTAACACGCGCCTGTCGCGGTCGCAACGCCAGCCCGGCCGGGTCCCGCCTATTCGTACGCCAGCGCTTCCACCGGATCGCGCTTGCTCGCCAGCCATGCCGGATACGACGCGCCCAGTAATCCGCCCACCAGCGCGATAGCCGCGGCGATCAAAATCCAGCGCAGCGTGATCAGGATCGTCAGCGAAGGGAAAATTCTGATGAAAATCAGCCGCATGATGTAGCTCAATCCCACTCCGGCGACCGCTCCGCCGAGGCATAAGAGCGCCGTCTCGCTCAGGAAAATCTGCACGATGTAGCCCTTCGATGCCCCAAGCGACTTGAGCACCCCGATTTCGCGCGTCCGTTCGATGATCGTGGTGTACATCGAAAGGAAAATCACCAGGAACCCGATGCACACGGCGATGGCGATCATCACGTTGATGAACGCGCCCAGCCCCGGCATGTTCGACGACGTCATCAGCGACATGTAATCCTTGATCGAGCGGATCTCGTAGCGCGGCAGGAGTCCGCTGATTTCGTCCATCGCGGCGGGAGTGTGATCGGAGCGGTCGCATTTCACGAAAAAGACGGAGGCTTTCCCGCTCGCCCCGGACATTTCCTGCAGCGTGGACATCAGCACAAACAGCCGCGCGCCCTTTCCGTGCTCGACGATGCCTGCCACGTGAAAATCCCGCCCCAACAGATGCAGCGTCTGGCCGGCGTCGATGCGTTTGGCCCGCGCGTACACGTCGTCAACGAGTATGTCGTTCGGTTCCGTCAGCGCGTGCCCGGAATGGAAAACAAATCCTCCGGAAACGGCGCGGAAGGTCTTCGGCTCGATCCCGTACACCAGATCGAGGCCATTCACCGAATTGAACTGAATCAGAACCGGCGCGACCGCCTGCACATAACTCAAGGCGCGCAGCTTTCCGGCTATGGCGATGGGCATCGGCGCTCCGCTGAACGCCATGAAGATCGACGCGGAGGGCGGCTGCACCATGATGTCCGCGCCGACGCCTTCCGTCCGCTTGGCCGAGTCGCGCAGCAATCCGCTGGTCAATCCCACCACGATGATCACCAGCGTCACCTCCACGGCCACCGCGATCACCGTGATCGCCGTCCGCACCGGGCGGTGCATCGAATTGCGCACGATCATGTGGCCGATCACTGGGAAGCTCCCGAGGGAGCCGCGCCCCCCGGCTGCGGCTTTGACTCAGGCTCTCCCACGCGCACCAGTTCCGTCCCTGGAGGCTGGTTGAGCACGAAGCGCTCCGGCTCGATCGCCAAATTCAGCGTCATCCGTACGATGTGAATCTCCAATCGATAGTCGCTCGCGGGACGATTCACCGAAATTCCTCGCGCGTATCGCTCCGCTCCGAAGTTATCCCAATCGGAATAACCGGCGTCGGACGCTAATTGTCCCCCGGAATCATACGTCTGAATCCGCGAAACGTTCAGGTCGGTTCGATCGAACCAGATCTTCCGCGTAATTTCCCAGTCTGCTTCGGCCGCCGTGGCGGCCCGCGGGCCCACTCGATGGATCACCGTCAGGACGTAATACGCGGCCGTTCCCTGCGCCGATTGCTCGAGCAACACCGGATCGTCGGGAGCAATTTCGTTCCAGAACAACGCGCCTGTCAAATGCTGCGGCCGCAAATTCTCGATCGGTTTCGCCGACGGCCGCTCCAGCTGCGCCGGTCCCACAATGAATTTATTTTTCGACGGGATAAAAATGTGAAACGTCGCGCCGTCGCTCACCATATCGAAAATGTCGGTCCCCACTACGGGCACTTGCCCGATCACGCGAACGTCGGCCGGCTTCTGCGCCAGGATGAACCCGCTCACCTCGTGATACTGCTCGATAACGCCGGTATACGCGGAACCGGCCGTCAGAACCATGGTGACAGCCGCGTTCATCGACGTGATCGACTGCGCCTGATGGTCATACGATTCGATGAGTTGCTGTTTGCTCGCGGTCTTGAGCGCGACGGGTGGGCCCGCCGGCTTTACCACCGTCTTGCGGCTGACGGCGCACCCGCCCGAAATGCCCGCCGAAACCACCAGCAGCACGATGCAGCACGTCTTCGATCGCCTAAATTGGGGAAAGGTCACGGACACAAACCAGGAAATTTAGCAGCCGGGTCGCGGGGTGTCAAACGAGCCGCGCGCCGCAAATCGGATTAATTCGCGGTTCCGTGCGGCGCTGGCCGCTTGCCGCCTGCCGTAATCCAGCTGGAGATATCGCTGATCGCCTGTTCATCCACGTGCCCAGGCTTCGAGTAGTCCTCCGGAAACGATGGGCCGGTGCCGAATATAAACAGGTGATTCAGGTCGGGATACAGCTTCAAAGTCGCGTTGCGCCGATGCGCGAAAGCGGATTGCCAGCCGCTGAAATCGTCTTCGGGAGTCACTTGAAAATCGCGTCCGCCCTGTAGGATCAGCAGCGGAATCCTAAGCCGTTCCGCTGTTTCGACCGGGTTGTAGTCGCGCAAATCGAGCCAGTACGAAGCAGCCATCGTCCCGTCCAGTACCTGGACGCTATCGCCCGGCTTCAAATTGGGATTTTCGATCTGCTTGGCCGAATCTTCGGCGATCGCAATCGCTTTCTCGTCCTCGGCGCTGGGCCGTGGGGTGGCTTTAGGAGCGGCCTCGCCTGTCGGTTTCGGCGCGAGCGACGGCTTATTCGCCGCCGCGGCTGCCGCCTGTTCCGCGTCCTCCTTGGCCACGTACTGCAGTGCGGTGACCATCTCTTTCTCAAGCGGCCTCGTATTCGCGCCCATGGCTACGATTCCAGCAATCTGAGGGTCGCCGGCCGCGATCCTGGGCGCCACGTATCCCCCTAATCCGATTCCGATGATGTAAATCCGGCTGGGGTCGATTTTCGGCTGCTTTGCCAGCATGGCGACGGCCGCGCGCGCATCGCTCATCACCTCATCGTCCACGGTGAGCTTCGCGGGATCGGCGTTGCTCTTGGCTCCGTATTTTGCCGTTCGCTTCACATATCGATAGACGGCAATGCCGCGGCTCGCCAGTCCCCAGGCCAAATCTCTCATCGGCTTGTTGGGCCCGATGGTTTCGTCCTGGTCGTGCGGGCCTGCGTCCTGCAGCAGCACCGCCGCCGGGAACGGCCCCGTGCCGTTCGGCGCAGTGAGCGTGCCCGGCATTTCGAAAGCCCCGTTCACTAGATTGAGCGGCTGCTCGGTGAATGCGCTGGGCTGCGCGTATGCCGGCGCGGTCCATGCCGGCAGCGGCTGCTGGTGCGGCCCGAAGTGCAGCCCGGCGATTTTGCCGTCCTGCTGATACACGATCTCCGCATCCACCAGCGCTTTTTCAAACTTGCAGGTGAAGAGGACGGCGTTAAAATTCTGCACCTTGCCCGCGCGAATCCCCGCGATCGACTGAAAAGCGCCTTCCAGCTTCACGATGCTGCCCCAGGCATCCGCCAGCCTTCCGGCCGGATTTGCCGTCGTCATTTTCGGGTCGTACTGCGCTTCCACTTTGTCGAACTGCCCGGCCGCGAGCTCCTGAATCACCTGTTGCCCGGCGACCACCCACGGCGGCACCGTTTGCGCCGCGTCGTTGCGCGTCTGCTGCTTTGGGTTTTGTACGTCCGTCAGTTGCGCCGCGCATGGCAAAGCCGCCAGCGCAATCAGCAGCGCTATCGCGCCAAACTTCATCGAGAAATCCTTTCTTTCATGAAAAGCGGCTCAGCCGCGCGCGCAAGCGCGCTGCAATCCACACAAATCCTCGGACAACGTAACGGCCGCTTCTCCCCGTCAGATTATTTTCGATTCTACTCGAAATCGGCTTTCGGCCTAAAAGCAATTCGTGCGGCTACGTGTGCGCCACCGGCGGCTAAAACCTGCGGTGCCGTCGATTTTCTTCGAAATTCTTTCGCCGGAAATTTCGATCTCCGCCGTTGACATCCGCGCGCGCCCTGGTTTACCTTCCAGTCGCCGGGACCTATGCGGTGCCCGCAGCTCCGCTGTTTAGCTCCCGGAAACTTTCCGGCGTCACACGTTTCGATTGAGGCGCGGTTTTATGCCCATTTCCCCGCGACTCCATTGGCCGGCGCTTTCTCCAGAAGCAACCCTTCCGAAGTCCGGCTTTCCCGTATGCCCGGACGCCGGTTCTTCCGGCGGTCTTGCCCAAGCCGTCATTTTTCAACTCGATCGAGTGCTCCGCCGCTGGCAGGGCATCTACGAATTTTCTCAATCCCCTGATTGCCTGCTCCGCGTCGCCAGGCGCCGCGCCAGCCAGCGCATCGAGCTGCCCGACGGCGCCGCAGTGCGTCCGGGCGACGAAATCCTCGAAATCCATTGGTGGAACGAGCACGTGGCTCGGCTCGTCGCCGATAAGCCCGCGCTCGCCCGCGCAAAATACTTGCTCGCGCTGGTGCAGCACTCCTTCGAGCAACTGGCCCGCTATCTAGCCGCGGCGCCCGAAGCTGCGAACGTCCGCTTCGTTCACGGTAACGCAGTTCTTCCCATGCGCGGCCTCCGCAATGAAATCGCCGCGCGCGTGCGCCCCTACGGATTCGTAGTGATCCATCGGGAAGCCGGCATCCTCGTGCGCGTGCACGATTTTTTCGAACAGTATTTGGTTTGGGCGCTGCTGTGGGCCTTCCACCATCGAAAGCCGGAGATGAAGAATCATTCGCTCAGGCGCGTCGATTTATGGGCCGCGCGCGGTGAGTTCCTCTCGCACTGTCGTCCCGCGCCCGGATCGTCGCTCGCCGCCCGCCTGGAAGTCGAAGAAATCTCGCGATTGCGATAGCGCGCCGAATCGCATTCGCGCCATGCTCCCTAAGCCGCTCCGTGTTTTTGTGTGGATCGCGGTAGCGCCCCAAAAACGCTCCGCGCTTTGCGGTGGGACTATGAAGACGTGGCGATCACTGGATCGTCCGCCGTGGCCAGCTCTCCATGACGGTCCGCGCCATGAATCTTCCCTGCGGCATCCAGAAAAAACGAACGCCTGCCCGTCTTTCCATACTCCTGCGGCACCGCGGAAATCTCGAACGCGGTTGCCGCGCTACCCTGCGCCGCGGCGACGACTCGATAGCCGAATTGGTATCCCAGATCGCTGCCCGACGCGAGCTGCTCATCCACCAGCGAAGCCTGATCCGGTGAAATCTCGTTCCGCGGCGCGGGACCGAGTTGCGCGAGCGAATTGGGCAGCTTTCCGTAGGCGCTGCGATATTTTTCGATTGCCTCCGCCAGGCTGTGCAGGTTCGCGATTGCCGAAGCTTCGCTCTCAGCCAGCGCCTCGTCCGTCCATTGTTTCGAAAGCTGCGGTATATCCAGGAGCACCAGGCCGAGCGACAGCAGCCGCCAGCCGCCGTGTTCCCGAACCAGCCCGAACGTGGTGTTCTGCCCGTTGATCACCGTCACCGGAATGAACGAAAGATTTTCCCGCGTGCGCGGCGCGCCGAACCGATATTCCGCCGTTCCTCCTGGCGTGGTGCAGCGCACCACCGGCTGATCCGCGTCGCTCGTCGAAAGAAGCGCATGCCCCGGAACGTCGCCCATCGCCAGCCGGCTCAAAAACGCCGTGCGCTCTCTCTCCGGCAGCGCCAGAAATGCCGCGGCATTCGCCTGCGTCAGGTTGGTCGCGAACTCCTTCGCGTCTCCACGGCACGCTGCCGAAAGCGCGTCCACCAGCGCGGCGCTCGGTGGCGCGGGCTGCGATTCCTGCGCCGGCGCGGACGCGCCGCACCACGCAAATATCAACGCGGCGGCCGCCGCGGCGCAAACAAACGATCGCACGTTCATCGTATTCAGGATTTCGCGCGCGAAAGAATCGTTGCGAGTTCGCGAGTGAACTTCGACCGCGGCATCACCTCGCTGCATCCGGCGGCGCGTGCGCGTTCCGCCAAATCCGTTTGCACGTGCGACAAATACGCGATCAGCCGAATGTCGCTCCCCATCGTTTGCACTCGCCGCAGCGCCTCGATCGGATTTCCCCGCGCGTTCAAATCAACGATCACGAGTCGCGGCGTTCCGCCGGAGAGTTGCTCCTCGAGCGCTTCGGCCGTCGCGCACGTGCGCAACTCGACCCCCACCTGCTTCGCCGATTCCACCAGCTTCGATTGGAAAAATACGTCGTCCACCAGGGCCAGCACCTCGGCCATTTCGAGACTCTCCTTCGCGCCCCCTCTGCTCTTGTCGTTCCGAGGAGGAGCGGCCCGATTTTCGCGCCTGAAGCCTCGCGCCGCGCGAAAATCGGTGGAATTTGCGACGATGAGGAACCTCGGCCCGCAGGCAAAACGCCGGGAATCGTGACGCCCGTCCGCGTTGTCGTTAGCGTCAGAGCCAGCGCGAGCTGCGTGCGCATTCGGGTCAGTTTGAATTTCCTTCATCGTCACGCAAGCAGCCAAAATTCAAACCGACTCCAATACCCAGTCTAATTCCGCCGCACCGCTCGATTTTACGTAGCGGGCCCGTTTGAATTTCCTTGATCATGACACAAGCGGTCGAAATTCAAACTGTCTCAGTGCTCGGCTTCAATTCCGCCGCACCGCTCGATTTTACGTAGCGGGTCGGTTTGAATTTCCTTGATCGTGACACAAGTGGTCGAAATTCAAACTGACCCGGTGCTCGGCTTCAATTCCGCCGCACCGCATCGAAGCGCTTATTTTGCAGCGCTTCCTGCGGCACCCACATCCCGTGGAACGTCATGCGCACGCGCACCGGCAGCTTCACAATCGCCACCGGCCCGGCGTTCACGTTCTGCGCGTCCAGAATCGCTAGGTCGCTGCGATTTTCCGCCACGCGATTCACCAGCACCAGCAGGTAGCCATCGCCGTCCGGCGAATCCGGCCGCCGCGGCGCGAAGCACGGCTCCTGCACGCCCGAATCCGCCCCAGGATTCCAAATGTGCGCGTTCCCCGTTTTCAGATCGAAGTGCCCGAGCGAACCCAGCCCGCTGCCCGCCATCGTGCTGCGCGGATCGCGGCAAAGCACGTATCCGTGCCGGTACCGCCCCGCTCCCTGATAACGATCGTCCGTGCGCGGCATTTCGCACAGCACATCCTGCAATTGCGTGGTCTTGTAATCCGCGGTGTTGCCGGCCAGGTCGAACGTCAGCCGCGTCAGATGCGGCGCTCCCAGCGCAGGATCGACGGGCGTGCCATCCGCATTCTTGAAAAACGCGAACGAATTCCCCCGCGATAGGCAGATATCGACGCTCACCTTCGATCCTTCCGTCGAGCCGCTCATCATATGACCCGCGAAGCTCGTCGGCCCGCGGAACCAGCGAATCTGATCGGCCGTGCCGTAGCGCGGCACCACGGCCACCACCGTCTCCTTATCTCCATGCCAGGTATAAAAAGGCCCGCCTTTTTTCAGTACGTCCACGTCGGTAAGCAGCGGGAAGAACGGGAAAATCACGTGATCGTTGGAAATGGCGAAGTCGTGAACCATCCCCGGCCACGGTGCATTGAACCAGACTTCGTGCTTCACTTTGCCGTCTGGCCCGATCACGTAGTAGACAACATCGGTCGTGCCATCGCCTTTCGCCTGATACGCGAACGTGAGCAGCTCGTTGGTGACTTGATCAAGATGCGGATGCGCCGAGAGCCACATCGACTTGATGCCGCCGCTGTAATCGTATCGGCCGCGCGTTTCTAGTGTGTTGGGATCGAGCTCGTAGGGCAGATCGTCTTCCTTCAGTGCCAGCAGCTTGCCCGCGTGCC
>JAGWRH010000185.1 GCA_028876695.1 Acidobacteriota bacterium
GCCGGAATTCGTTCAGGCGCAACGCGGGATCATCGACGCTATGTACTCGGTTTCCTCGACGAATGGACACTTTATGGACAGTGGGGCCAAAAAGACGGAGCCGAGAATTTCGCAAGTTATTGAAAAAAATGGCGCGCCCGGAGAGATTCGAACTCCCGACCTTCTGGTTCGTAGCCAGACGCTCTATCCAGCTGAGCTACGGGCGCACGCGATTCCAAGTTGCATCAGCGAGGGTATTTGCGAAGTGTATCACAGCAGCGTCGAATGCGCGGTCGTGGAGCTCTCAAAGCCGGTGAAAACCGGCCAAATCGCCACAGCGACGAGAGCGCGCGGCGAAAACATCGACGAGTTTCCCTTGCCGCACCGGAAAAATCAAAGACGGCTCACGCTGAATCGCCCCGGGCGAAAAAGCGGCATGGCTCTCGCCCATTCTAGCCTCGCCCTGAGCTGATTGACGTACGCCCCAGCAGGGCGCGCACCCTCGAATCGCTTTCGCGTGCCTGCAGGTTCGCGTTCACGCGCCGCGTATTTGCGGCTCATCAATTCAAATTTGCGTTATAGTTTAAAGAGACACGAAAAGTTCTATGGATTGCGATCGCTTAGCATCGGAAAGGTACGGCCAAACATGGTGACGCGTGCTGACGTGCACCCGGCGGAAATCGACCAGCTCGAGGAGCTCTGGGAATGGATCGAGTCATTTGACACGGTCGTCGATCAGGCCGGTCCAGACTTTGCTACGCGCATTCTGCGCGAGATCGGCGACCGGGCCGCGGCGCGAGGCGTTACCGTGCCGCTTGCCGCGAATACGCCCTACGTCAACACCATTCATTACACCAACGAAGCTCCTTTTCCCGGCGACCAGGATCTCGAGCGCAAGGTAAAGAGCCTGGTTCGATGGAACTCGCTGGCCATGGTCGTGCGCGCGAACCGCCTGGAACACAACATCGGCGGCCATCTCTCGACCTATGGCTCCATCGCCACTCTGTTTGAAGTCGGATTCAACCATTTCTTCCGCGGCCGAACCGACCAGTTCGAGGGCGACTTCGTTTATCTGCAGGGCCATGCCGCGCCCGGAGTTTACGCGCGCGCATTTTTGGAAGGGCGCCTCTCCGCGCAGCAACTTGAAAATTTCCGCCGCGAACTGAAGCCCGGCGGAGGACTGTCCTCATATCCGCATCCTTGGCTGATGCCGGATTTCTGGGAATTTCCGACCGTTTCGATGGGCCTCGGCCCGATCATGGCGATTTATCAGGCCCGTTTTCAGCGGTATCTCGAAGACCGCGGGCTGAAAGCTCCCTCCGATGCCAAAGTGTGGACCTTCGTCGGCGATGGCGAAACCGACGAACCGGAAACGCTCGGCGCCATCACGCTAGCTTCGCGCGAGAAGCTCGACAATCTGATCTTCGTCGTGAATTGCAACTTGCAGCGCCTCGATGGCCCGGTGCGCGGCAACGGCCACATTATTCAGGAACTGGAAGCGGCTTTCCGCGGCGCCGGCTGGAACGTCATCAAGTGCCTGTGGGGCTCCGATTGGGATCTTCTGTTCGATCAGGATACCGAAGGGCTGCTGGCCCGGCGGCTGGGCGAAATCGTTGACGGCGAATATCAGAAGTTCGTTGTGGAATCGGGCGCCTACGTGCGCGAGCACGTTTTTGGCGTCGATCCGCGCTTGCTGAAAATGGTGGAGGGTTACACCGACGAGCAGCTTCATAAGATGCGCCACGGCGGCCACGATCCTCGCAAAGTGTACGCGGCGTATCGGGCGGCGGCCGACCATAAGGGCTCGCCGACGGTCATACTGGCGCGCACGATCAAGGGATACGGCCTCGGCGAAGCCGTCGAAGGCCGCAACGTAACGCACCAGCAGAAGAAGCTCGATGAAGACGCGCTGCGGCATTTCGGCGAGCGCTTCGGACTAAAGATCCGCGAAGATCAGATCGAGGAAGTTTCCTTCTATCGCCCGCCCGAAAACAGCAGCGAAATTCAGTATTTGCGCGAATGCCGCGCCAAGCTTGGCGGGTACGTCCCGCAGCGGCGCGTTCGTGCGCAGGCGCTCTCGGGCGAGCGCAGCGAACTTTTCTCCGAGTTTCTCACCGGCAGCGAAGGCCGCGAGGTCTCCACCACCATGGCGTTCGTGGCCATGCTGCGAAAAATGCTGCGCGATCCCGAAATCGGCAAGCTCATCGTGCCCATCGTCCCGGATGAGGCGCGCACCTTCGGCATGGAGTCGCTCTTCCGGCTGGTCGGCATCTACAGCAGCCAGGGGCAGCTGTACGAACCGGTCGATATGAACACGCTGCTCTACTATAAAGAGGCGAAAAACGGCCAAATCCTTGAAGAGGGAATTACGGAAGCCGGTTCCATGTGCTCGTTCATTGCCGCTGGATCTGCGTACGCCAACAACGGCATCAATACAATTCCTTTTTTCATTTATTACTCGATGTTCGGGATGCAGCGAATAGGCGACCTGATTTGGGCGGCCGCTGATTCGCGTTGCCGCGGCTTCCTCCTGGGAGGCACCGCGGGCCGCACCACGCTGGCCGGCGAAGGATTGCAGCACCAGGACGGCAACAGCCACGTGCTCGCTCTTCCGGTTCCCACGCTGCGCGCCTACGATCCCGCGTATGCCTTCGAGATCGCGACCATCATCGAAGACGGCATCGACCGCATGTACAACAAGGGCGAAAGCCTCTTCTATTACATCACCGTGATGAACGAGCCGTACGAAATGCCGACCATGCCGGCCGGCTCGCGCGAAGGCATTCTCAAGGGCCTGTATCGTTACCGCCCCGCTGCGGCGAACAAGACCAAGCTTCACGCGCAGCTATTTGGCAGCGGTTCGATCCTTCGCGAAGTGCTCAAAGCGCAGGAGATTCTCGATTCGAAATTCCACGTCGCCGCGGATGTCTGGAGCGTTACCAGCTACAAGCAGCTTTACACGGACGGCATCGAAACGGAACGCTGGAATATGCTGCATCCCGGCGAAAAGCCGCGCGTGCCGTATGTTAACGAAATTCTCGGCGGCGCGCCTGGCGTGTTCATCGCAGCCAGCGATTACTTGAAGGCGCTGCCGAACCTGATCAGCAAATGGACGCCGCGCGGAATCACATCTCTCGGCACGGACGGCTTTGGCCGCAGCGAGAGCCGCGCGTCGCTGCGAAACTTCTTCGAGGTGGACGCGCGCTTCATCGCGCTGGCCACGCTGCACGATCTGCTGCGCGAAGGAAAGATCGAGGCCCCCGTGGTGCAGAAGGCGATCAAGGACCTCGATATCGATCTCGGAAAGCGCGACCCGCTGACCACGTGATGGCAGGCAGTTCCGCTGTCTAAGCGCGTCCTGATACAGGCTTTGGCGGGATTCGGCGGCGCCCCTTGACGGAATCCGCCCGTTTCCGCAACAATCTTCACCAGCGGAATCGAGCCGGCGAATCACATAATCAAATATAAAGTGTGAGGGCTAAGCAGCCCTCCAGCGCGCTCCGGCCGCACGGAAAAGAGGAAATCAGCCATGGGAAAAATCGTCGCAGCGATGGCCACCGTTCACGCACCGCAACTATTCGATCGTCCGCCCAGTGAAGATCCCAAGCAGCTCGATGCCGATATCGCGGCGATGCGGCTGATCGGAAAGGACATCGAAGAGGCCAAGCCCGATGCCATCATCGTGATCGGCAGCGACCACCTGGAGACGTTTTTCCTCACTTCCGTCCCGACGTTCGCCATCCTCTCCGGCGAGTATTCCCGCGCGGAATTTGCCAACCGCAAGTACGAGCTGCCCATCCATCAAGGGCTCGCCGAAGACTTGCTCGACAAGCTGTTGAAAGCCGGATTCGACCTGGGTTATTCGCAGGATGCGGTGCTGGGCCACGCGTTCGCTGCCGTTTACGAATGGGTGATCGAGAAGCGCCGAATTCCGGTGGTACCGATCTTCGTCAACGCGTACCTTCCGCCATTGCCGACCGCGCAGCGCTGCGCCGAACTCGGGCGAGCTATCGGCAAGGTGATCGCGAATCGTCCGGAGAACGTGGCGATAGTTGCCAGCGGCGGCATGTCCCATTTCCCCGGCACGTGGAAATATCCCAAGCCGGATTTCGACTTCGACTACTGGGCAATCTCCCAGATCGAGAAGGGCAATCTTGACACGTTGATCAAGCTCAACAATGAGCAGCTCGACGAGGTCGGGAATACCGAAATGCTTTCGTGGATGATCATGTTCGGCGCGATCGGCAACCTGAAGGGCGAGCTCGTCACTTATCAACCGACGTGGCACCATGGCCACGCCGTGGTGCGCTTTCTGCCCCTCAAGGGCGTCGGGCCATCGAAAGAAGGCAAAGAGGCTCCGGCGGAGTACAAATTCAAGGGCGGCTTCGAATTTTACAAACATCCGTCGCCCGCGGCGTACAAGCTCAACAAGGTGCTTTACGACAGCCGCTTCAGCCGCGAACTGCGCCTGCGTTTGATCAAAGATTATCCCTCGGTTGCGAAGGACTACGGCATGACGCCTGAAGAAGGCAAAGTTCTCGAAACGCTTCAGGACGACGACATCGAGAAATTCCGCGATGGCCAGGTGCATCCGCTGGTCGAAGCCGGCGCGCATCCGCTGGGCATGTGGATGGCCGTGCTGCGCATCCACGGCGAGCTGCGCAAGCTTCGCGCCGGCGGAACTCAACCGGCGCGCTGATCGGAATTCTTCTGCGGAGGGTGGACCATGAAGGTAGGCGTGGCAGGGCAGGGTGCGTTCGGGCAAAAGCATCTGGACGCATTGAAAAACATTCCCGGCGTTGAAGTGATCACGCTTGCCGGCGGCAATCCCGCCGCCACCGAGGAAGTGGCCAAGAAATACAAAATTCCGCACTGGACGGGCGACCTCGCGGAGAGCCTGAAGCAGCCCGGACTGGAAGCGATGATCCTGGCCACGCCCACTCCCATCCATGCCAAGCAGGGAGAGCAGTGCATGCGCGCCGGCAAGCACGTGCACATCGAAATTCCCATCGCCGATACGCTCGCGGACGCCGAGCGGCTGGTGAAAGTGCGGCAGGAAACGGGCGTGGTCTGCATGGGCGGCCACACGCGGCGCTTCAATCCCAGCCATCAGTGGGTGCACAAGCGCATCAAGGCCGGCGAATTGAAAGTTCTGCAGATGAACGTACAGACGTACTTTTTTCGCCGCACCAACATGAACGCGCAGGGCAAGCCGCGCACCTGGACCGACCACTTGCTATGGCATCACGCGTGTCACACGGTCGATCTGTTTCAGTATCAAACCGGCGAGCTGGTTTCGGATTTCTACGCGGTGCAGGGGCCGATGCATCCCGAGCTGAAAATCGCCATGGACTTGGGCATCGTGATGAAAACGCCCTCCGGCGCGATCTGCACGCTTTCGCTTTCGTTCAACAACAAGGGGCCCCTGGGCACGCATTTTCGCTACATCTGCGACAACGGCACGTACATCGCGTACTACGACGATCTGGTCGATGGCGAGCAGAACAAGATCGATGTCTCGAAAGTTGATGTGTCGATGAACGGCGTGGAGCTGCAGGACCGCGAATTCTTCGCCGCGATCAAGGAGCATCGCGAGCCGAACGCCAGCGTGCAGCAGTGCTTTACCGCGATGCAGGTGCTCGACCGGCTGGAAAAAATCCTCAA
>JAGWRH010000186.1 GCA_028876695.1 Acidobacteriota bacterium
GAATTACTGCAGGCGCTGGGACTCCGATCGTTCGCGCCCAGTGTCACGGCGTGTCCCGGCTGCGGCCGCACCACCAGCACAACTTTCCAGGAGCTGGCCGAAAGCATCCAGAGCTACATCCGCGATTCCATGCCGCAGTGGAAACGCTATTACGAAGGCGTCGAGAACATGAAAGTCGCGGTGATGGGCTGCATCGTCAACGGCCCCGGCGAATCGCGCGCCGCCAACATCGGCATCAGTTTGCCGGGAACCGGCGAATCGCCGCGCTGCCCGGTTTATATCGACGGCCAGAAGTTCAGCACGCTCGAAGGTAACTACGATGAGCTTTCGTGTGCGTTTCGCGCGCTGGTGGATGACTACATTGCCTCGAAATATCCGAAGCGCGAGACGCCGCTGCCCGCTTCCGCCGCAGCCTCGTCCGCGCCGGGCGGCGCCGATGCCGCGCCTGCGCTTCGCGTGATCGCCTGAGCGGCCGTGTAGCCGCCGCCGCGATCGTTCTCTGGGAAATTACTTCTGAGTAGCGCTCTTCTTACGCTTGCTCTTCGCGCCGCGCGCATGCAATAAGGTGGAAGAACCCCAGGCTCGGTTGTACATTCCCGATATGCACGACACCCAAACGTCCGCCGCAATCGCGGCCGGCGCGTCCGCGCAATCGGATTCGCGGGCGCCGCTTCCGGCCAATTGGCGCGTCGGATTTTGGAGCCTGATCCTCACCCAGTTTCAAACCGCTTTCAACGATAACGCGCTGAAGTTTCTCGTCATTTACATGCTCGTGGCGATGAATTTCCCCGAGCAGCGTCGCGATTTCCTGGTGCTCGTGATCGGAGCGCTATTCGCCATACCGTTCATCCTGTTCTCGATGGCCGGAGGCTATCTGGCCGATCGCTATAGCAAGCGCGGGGTGACGATCGGCACGAAATGGCTGGAAATCGCCGTCATGGCGTTTTTTATTTGGGGGCTGGCGATTCACAACCTGGCGATGGAATGTTCGGGAGTCTTCCTGATCAGTGCGGAGGCCGCGCTCTTCGGCCCGTCGAAATACGGGCTGCTGCCGGAGCTTTTGCCCGAACGCGAGCTTTCCTGGGGCAACGGCATCATCGAACTCGGAACTTTTCTCGCCAGCGTCTCCGCGATGATGGCCGCCGGAATGCTGGGCGACCGTTATCGAGGCCGCGAAGCCATCGCCGGCGGCTTGCTTCTGGCGTTCACTTGCGCCGGCCTGATCACCAGCTTGGGCATTTCGCGGGTTCCGCCCGCCGATCCGCGGAAGCAGTTCCGGTGGAATCCGGCCGGAGATCTCGGGGCGCATCTCAAAACCATTCGCGCGGACCGCGTTCTCGCGTGGGCGGTCGTCGGAAACACATACCTTTTTTTTCTCGCCGGCCTGCTGCAGCTCGTAATCGTGATCTACGGCCACGACGTGCTGCACGTGGACGACACGCATACGGCGTACCTGCAGGCCGCCGTGGGAATCGGGATCGGCCTCGGCAGCCTGGCCGCGGGATATCTTTCCGGCGGGAAAATCGAGTACGGATTGATTCCGCTCGGCGCCGTGGGCATGACGGTCTTCGGCGCGGCGCTCTATAGCCCCGCGCTCACGCTTTCGACGTCCGCGCTTCATCTGGCGCTGCTCGGATTTTTTGGCGGACTTTTCGCCGTGCCGCTCGGCGCTCTGATCCAGCACCGGCCCAGGCCGGAACACAAAGGCGGCGTGATCGCCACCGCCAATCTCTTGTCGTTCGTAGGAATTTTCATCGCCGCCGGCGCGTATTATTTCTTTTCGGCTGTGCTGCACCAGACGGCGCGCGGCCTGTTCCTCGACGGCGCGCTTCTGACGCTGATCACCACCGCGTACTCCATTTACCTGCTGCCGGACTCCTTGCTCCGCTTCGTCCTGTGGCTCGCCACGCACACGGTGTATCGCATTCGCGTGGAGGGGCGCGACAACATCCCCGAAAGAGGCGGCGCGCTTTTCGTTTCGAACCATATGTCGTTTGTGGACGCGCTGCTGTTGATTGCCTCCACGGATCGCTCGATTCGTTTCCTAATGTTTAAAGGCATATACGACCTGCCATACGTGAAACCGTTTGCAAAAATGATTCACGCGATTCCCATCTCCTCGGAGCAGCGGCCGCGCGAGATGCTTCATTCCCTGCGCGAAGCGACCGAAGCGATCGAGCGGGGCGAAGTGGTCTGCATGTTCGCCGAGGGCCAGATCACGCGCATCGGGCGGCTGCTGCCGTTTCGCCGCGGGATGGAACGCATCATGAAAGGCGTCGATGCGCCGGTCATTCCCGTGAGCCTCGACGGCGTGTGGGGCAGCATTTTTAGCTTCAAAGGAGGCCGGTTCGTCTGGAAATGGCCGCGCATGATTCCCTATCCGGTGACGGTGGCGTATGGAAAGCCGATGCCCGCGGCGTCGAGCACGTTCGAAGTGCGCGAGGCCGTGCAGCAGCTTCAAGCGGACGCCTACGCTCATCGCAAGCGCCGCATGCTCACACTGCATCGCTCGCTGATTCAAACCGCGCACCGGCATCCCTTCCGCTTCGCCATGGCCGATAAGCGCCGCGTGCGAATGAAATGGTCCGGCGCGCTGCTCAGCGCGATTTTCCTGGCGTTGCGGCTGCGCAACGCGTGGGAGGGGCAGGAGATGGTTGGGATCATGCTGCCTCCGTCCGTCCCGGGCGCGCTGGTGAATTTCGCCGCGCTGCTCGCGGGGAAAATTCCCGTGAACCTGAATTACACCACATCCGACGAAGCGCTCGGTTCCTGCGCCGCGCAATGCAAAATCGAAACCGTGATCACCACCAAACCGCTGCTCGATAAAATTCCGCTGCGCGTCCCGGGCAAAGCGATCCTGCTCGAAGAAGCGGCCGCTTCGCCGAAGCCTGCCGAACGCTTTGCCGCGCTGGCGCTGTGGTTCATGCCGGGGCGATTCATCGAGCGCAGCCTGAGCGGCGGCAAGCCGAAGTCGATGGACGACCTGGCAACCGTGATTTTTTCGAGCGGCAGCACCGGCGACCCAAAGGGCGTGATGCTTTCGCATTTCAATATCGCGTCCAATATCGACCAGGCCGGGCAAACGTTCATGCTCGATCGCGACGATTGCCTGCTGGGAATCCTGCCGTTTTTTCACTCGTTCGGATTCACCATCACGCTGTGGCTTCCGGCGGTTCTCGGCGTGAGCGTGGTGTATCACCCCAGTCCGCTGGATTTGGCCGCGGTCAGCGAATTGGTTCGCGATTATCGCGTCACGTTCCTGATGGCTACGCCAACTGTCCTGCAAGCTTATCTGCGCCGCTGCTCTCCCGAAGATTTCGGCAGCTTGAAATTCGTAATCGCCGGCGCGGAAAAGCTGCCCGATCGCCTGGCGGCCGCGTTCGAGGATCGCTTCGGCATTCGCCCTCTCGAAGGCTACGGCGCGACGGAATGTTCGCCGGTGGTGGCCGTGAACACGAGCGATTTCCGCGCGCCCGGATTCCGGCAAGCGGGTTCGAAGCGCGGGCGCATCGGCCAACCGCTGCCGGGCATCGCCGTGCGCATCGTGGATCCGGAAACGCGCGAGGCCGTGCCGCTCGAGACGCCTGGCCTGCTGCTCGTGAAGGGCCCCAATGTGATGCTGGGTTACCTGGGGAAACCGGAACAAACGGCCGAGGTGCTGCGGGATGGCTGGTATGTGACCGGCGACATCGCGGCGGAAGACGAAGATGGATTCCTGACGATCACCGATCGCCTGAGCCGCTTCAGCAAAATCGGCGGTGAAATGGTGCCGCACGTCAAAATCGAAGAGCGGCTGCATGAACTGGCCGGAGCGACGGAGCAGAAATTCGTCGTCACCGGCGTGCCGAACGGTAAAAAGGGCGAGCGGCTCGTGGTGCTGCACATCCTGACCGCGGAGGAATTGCAAGCCGTGCTCGACCTGCTGCCGCAATCCGGCCTGCCCAATCTCTGGACGCCGCGGCCGAACCAATTCTTCGCCGTCGAAGCGCTGCCGTACCTGGGAACCGGCAAGCTCGATCTGCGCCGGGTGCGCGAGCTGGCGCTCGAACTCTCGCCTGCTCAAGTCGAATAAGATTCACGCCGCTAGAAAATTCCCAGCTTGATGCGCAGGAATTTTTTCGGGTTTTTCCGGAAGTCGTTCATCAGCACGCGCATGTCACCGGTAAGGCCGGTCATATTGTCGTACAGTTGCGGGTCAGTGAAGAATTTGCCCACGGTTCCCTGTCCGCCATTCATCTTTCCGGTCACGTCCCGGACGTTCGCGGAAGCGTCGCGCAAGTTCGTGTACAACTGATCGTCGGTGGCAAGTTTGCCGAGCGTGCCCCTGCCGGCGCGAAGATCGCCGAGCAGCGCGTTTCCTTTCTCGGCCACGCCGCTGATGTTGTTGTAGGCGCTCGGGTCGTAAATCAGCTTGCCGAGCGTTCCTTTCTGGCTGCTGAGCGCCGCGGTGACATTCTCCAGGTGACCGGCGGCGTTGTCCACTTTGTTGTAGAGCTCGTCCGAAGCCGTCAATTTGCCGAGCGTCCCTTGGCCCTCCTGAATCGATGTGGCCACGGCGTCGAGCCTCGTCGCGGTGTCGTTCAGATGGTTGTAAAGCGAGGGATCGTTCATCAGCCTGCCGAGCGTCCCATTGCCGTTCTGAACTTTGTTGACGACTTCCTGAACGTCGTCGGTGAGCGCGCCGAGACTTTGCATCAAATCCGCGCCGCGCTGGACCACCTGTTTGATGTCGGGCACCTCGTCGCTCGCCACCACGCCATTATCGGGAATCGCCGTACCCGTCAGGCCGCGCGTAATATTCACGTAGCGGTCGCCCAACAACCCTTCCGTCACCAAGCTGGCGCGCGAATCCGTGCGAATATCCGGCTGATATTTTTTCGAAACGCGCATCACGATGGTTACGCCGTGCATGCGGTCCTTTGGACGCGGCGTCAGCCGAATGGACGCGATATTTCCAACCTGCACGCCGTCGAGCGCCACGGGCGCGCCTTCTTGTATATTTCCCGCCTCGGGAACGTACGTCGTCAGTTGATACTTCGGGCCGAAGAAGCCGGCGCCGGTGACGTATAAGATCCCCACGGCCAGAATCACCAGCCCGGCCAGCACGAAGATTCCTACCCGCAATTCCGACCACGTGAGTTGTTTTCGCTGCGCCATTCCGTTCCTCCTCGGCGCTTCTCGCGCAAAACTATTCGGCGGAAGCCAGGAATTTTTTCAAGTATTCGTCGGACGTACGCAATAGCTCCTCGGCCGCTCCTTCGAAATAAATTCGTCCCTCGCGCAGGACCAGCACATTGGTCCCACGCGACGCATCGGCGTGTCCCTCGCGTTGCGAGCCCGCGGAACTCGCTCCATTCGCGTGAACCACGCGGCCCGAGCCTGGGTCGAATCGGTAATTCGCCAGTCCGAACGCATCCTGCACGCGGTGCGTGGCAATCATGGATGTGACGTTCTGGAGATCGCGGCCGCGCATGATCAGCGTGATGATCGTTTGCGACGTAACCGGGTCGAGGCCCGCCGTGGGCGAATCGTAGAAGACCACCGGCGGCCGGTCCGCCAGCGCGCGCGCAATCGACACGCGCCTGCGCATGCCGCCCGATAGGTCGCCGGGATACATGTCGTAGCTCGATTCCAACTCCACGAACCGCAGCACCTCCCGCACGCGCGATTCGAGCTCGGCGTCCGAAAGATTTTCTTCCTGCAGCCGGAAGCCCACGTTATCGGCCACCGTGATCGAATCGAAAAGCGCGCCTTCCTGGAATACAAACCCCAGATGCCGCCGGAACTCCAGCAGCTCCTGCTCGGACATTTCTCCCAGTTCGTGGCCCATCACCCAGATGCGTCCCGAATCCGCCCGCAGCAGCCCCGCGCCCAGCTTCATGATCAGCGTTTTTCCGGTGCCGGTCTCGCCCAATAGCACTTTCGTCTCGCCGGGCCACACCTCGAAATTGATTCCGTGCAGCACGTCGCCTTCATCGAATCCGAGGTGGACGTCCGAAAAGGCGATCAGCGGTTCGACCGGGGCGGGGTTCGCCATATCCGCAGGTGGCGCGGGGCGCGGCGAGGGCGTCATACGGGGATTATAGATGCAAAAAGCCCCGATTCCAGCGAGGCTTTGCCGGGCCGGCGGCTGCCCGCGAAACGATCCATCGCTCAACGCCGCTACTGAATATGCAGGAAGATGCGGCCCAGGAAGAAGTCAACCACCAGGATCAAAACGGACGAGACCACCACCGCCGAGGTCGTCGCTTTTCCGACGCCCTGCGTCCCTCCGCGGACGCGCAGGCCCTTGTGGCACGCGATCGTCGAAATAATGAATCCAAAGACCAGCGGCTTCGTGAAGCCTTGCACCAGATCGCCGAACGCCAACGCGTTCACCGCGCGCGTCCAGAACTGCACTTGTCCCATCCCCAGCGCGTAATATGCATACGCAAACGCGCCGATCAAGCCCACGAAGTCGGCCACGGCCACAAGCAGCGGCAGCGTCAGCACCGTCGCCACCACGCGCGGCGTCACCAGTTTGCGCAGCGGATTCGTGCCCAGCGCGCGCATCGCGTCCACTTGCTCGGTCACCACCATCGAGCCCAGTTCCGACGCGATTCCCGAAGCGTTCCGCCCGGCCACCAGCAGAGCCGTGATCACCGGCCCCAATTCGCGCACCAGCGCCAGCGAAACGGCGGTTCCGGTGTATGCCTTTTCGCCGAATCGTTCGAATTCCGCGCCCGTCTGTAAGACCAGCACCGCGCCGATGAAGAGCGCCGTCAGCGCCACGATCCACAGCGACCCGACCCCGATCGAATCCATCTGCTCAAGCGTGTCCGTCCAATACGTCGGAGGGGTAAGGACGTTAACGACGGATTGCAGGGCCAGCAGCGAATAATCCTGCAGCGAAAAGATCAGCCGCTTGATGGGTTCCCCAAGAAAAGACACCGCCGAGGAAGTTTCGTTGTTCTCCGGCATCGGCTCCTGCGTCGCGAGCAGTACCCGCTGATCTCCGAAAGCGTATCGTCCGGTGTGCAGGGCGTCAAGCGAACAAGCTGCACACCGCGCGTACTAACATCACCTCAAGCGGCGAGAACCGCGGCCTTTACGCGCGTGCATGCGTCCGGTAGAATTCTCGATTCGCGCCCGCCCGCCAGGCGCGCTGAACGCATGCTGCGATACGTCACCGCCGGAGAGTCCCATGGGCAGGCGCTGATCGCCTGGATTTCCGGGCTTCCCGCGGGTGTACCCGTCGATCCCGATTTCGTCAGCCGCGAACTTCATCGCCGCCAACTCGGCTACGGCCGCGGCGGGCGCCAGCGAATCGAAAAGGATCAGGCTGAATTTCTTGCCGGCGTTCGGCATGGCAAGACCATCGGCGCGCCGATCGCACTGCGCATCGAGAATCGCGACTGGAAGAATTGGGAGCGGGCGTTGCCCGTCGAGCGCATCGAGGGCGGCGAAGAAGCCGAGCGGCGCCTGACCGCTCCTCGCCCGGGCCACGCCGACTTGCCCGGCGCTCTCAAATTCAATTTTCATGATGCGCGCTACATTCTCGAACGCGCCTCGGCGCGCGAGACCGCCGCGCGCGTCGCCGCCGGGGCGCTCGCCAAGCAGATGCTCCGCGAATTCGGCGTCATAGTATTGAGCCACACCATCGCGGTCGGCCATATTCGCCTGGAGCGCGATGCTTCATGGGACGAAATTGCCGCCGTTTGCGAGAACCTCGAATCGCCATTGCGATGCGTTGATTTCGACGCCGAAGGGAAAATGAAAGCCGAAGTCGATCACGCGTTGCGCGCCGGCGATTCCGTCGGCGGAATTTTCGAGGTGGTGGCACGCGGCGTCCCGCCGGGCCTCGGCACGCATGTGCAGTGGGACGAGAAGCTCGATGGCAAGCTGGCTCGCGCCATCATGTCGATGCAAGCCGTGAAAGCCGTCGAAATCGGATCGGGCGTGGCGAACGCCACCAGCTACGGCTCCGAAGTGCAGGACGAGATTCGCTACGACCCGGCCACCAAGCGCTTTGACCGCTCTTCCAATCGCGCGGGCGGCATCGAGGGCGGCATCACCAACGGCCAGGACGTAATCGTCCGCGGGTATCTGAAACCCATCTCCACGCTTCGCCGCGCGCTGCTCACCGCCGACCTGAACACCAAAGAAGCCGTGAAAGCCGCTTACGAGCGCTCCGACATCTGCGTGGTACCGGCGGCCGGCGTGGCGGGCGAAGCGATGGTCGCGCTCACGCTGGCGGACGCATTTCTCGAAAAGTTCGGCGGCGATTCGATCGAGGAAGTCCGCCGCAATTACGATGGTTATCAGCGCCAGTTGGACAATTTTTAGTTCTGCCTGCAAAATAGAAAATCATCGTGATTCATCCGATTGTCAAATTCGGCGACCCGGTCCTCGAAACTCCCACCAGCCCCGTGGAGAATTTCGACGAGGAGTTCCGTAAGCTCACCGACGACATGTTCGAATCGATGTACGCCGCGCAGGGCGTGGGACTCGCCGCGCCGCAGATCGGCATCGGCCTGCGCGTCACCGTCATCGACGTCACCAACGGCAAAAATCCCGAAGCGAGGCTCGTTTGCGCCAATCCGCGCATCGTCCATGCCGAAGGCGAGCAGCACGAGGAGGAGGGCTGCCTTTCGATTCCCGGGTTTCGCGGCCGCGTGCTGCGCCCGGCGTACGTCACCATTCGCGCGCAAAACGTCGCCGGCGAGGAATTCGAAATGCGCGGCGAGGGCCTGCTGGCGCGCGCCTTTTGCCACGAAATCGACCATCTCGACGGCGTACTGTTCATCAATCATCTGAGTTTGCTGAAGCGCGACCTGATCAAGCGCAAGATTCGCAAGCTGAAAAAAGCCGGCGAATGGTAGGCGCGCCGTGCCGCTGCGCATCGTCTTTTGCGGCACTCCCGCTTTCGCGGTGCCGTCGCTCCGCCATCTGAGCGCGCAATCCGATTTTCAAATCGCGGGGATCGTCACGCAACCGGATCGCCCTCGCGGCCGCGGACAAGAACTGGCCTTCTCGCCGGTAAAAGTCGCCGCTCTCGAACTGGGCATTCCGGTTTATCAGCCCCTAAA
>JAGWRH010000187.1 GCA_028876695.1 Acidobacteriota bacterium
CGATGCGCTTCAGTTGCGATTCGTCGACCTGAACGTCCTTGGGAACTTTCGCCAGCGGTCCCACTTTCGGGAGCATTCCCAGCACCTGTTCGAGCGGGCCCATTTTGCGGATCTGCCGCAACTGGTCGCGGAAATCCTCGAGCGTGAATTCGTCCTCGCGGAGCTTGCGCTCGAGCTCGCGCGCTTTTTTCTCATCGACGGTTTTCTGGGCGCGCTCGATCAGCCCGAGCACGTCGCCCATGCCGAGGATGCGTCCGACGATGCGATCCGGTTGGAACGGCTCGAGCGCGTCGTATTTTTCGCCGACGCCGACGAATTTCATGGGAGCGCCGGTGACCTTGCGGATCGAAAGCGCTGCGCCGCCGCGCGCATCACCATCCATTTTCGTGAGGATCACGCCGGTGACGCCCAGCCGCTTGTGAAATTCTCCGGCGGAGCGGACGGCGTCCTGGCCGATCATGGCGTCCGCGACGAAGAGAATTTCCGCGGGGCCGAGCTCGCGCTTGAGCATTCCGAGCTCGTTCATCAATTCGTCGTCGATGTGCAGGCGGCCGGCGGTATCGACGAGGATCACGTCGCAGGCGGAAAGCTTGGCTTCGCGGACGGCGCCGCGCACGATATCGAGCGGCTTATTCGTGTCCGCGCCGGGCCAGATCGGCGTACCGGTGGCTTTGGCGACTTGGGCGAGCTGTTCGCGGGCGGCCGGCCGGTAGACGTCCGTCGAAACGACGATCGGGCGATGGCCGTGTTCGGCGAGCCATTTGCCGAGCTTGCCGGTGCTGGTGGTCTTGCCGGAACCTTGCAAGCCGACGATCAGCCAGACCGATGGCGGGCGCGAGGAGAATTGCGGGCGCGCTTCCTTGCCCAGAAGTTCGGCGAGCTCGTCGCGAACGATTTTGACGATCTGCTGCTCGGGCGAAAGCTGCAGCAGAACTTCCGAGCCGAGGGCCTTTTCGCGGACGTGGGCGATGAATTCGTCGATGACTTGCAGATTGACGTCGCCATCGAGCAGCGCTTCGCGGATTTCCGCGAGTCCCGCGTCGAGATGCTCTTCGCTGAGCTTTCCCTGGCCGCGCAGATTCTTGAATGCACGCTGAAGTTTTTCGGTGAGTGTTTCGAACATTCGGGTTATGCCATCCCTGCCGGTTTCTTCTTCTCGCCCGATTTTACATTCTCACCGCCGGCATTCATAAACCGATCGAGCTCGTTTCGCGGCGGCACTCGATCGACATACGCGAAGGTTCTGGTTTCGAGCCCTTCGCGGGCCGCGGCCAGGAAGCTGCCGTACGCGAAGCGCGCGAGCGAGCCGCCAAGGCTGATGCGGCGCACGCCCGCGGCGGCGAGTTCGGCGACGGAAAACGCGAGGCCCTTGATTCCAACGAGCACGTTCACGGGATGGGGCGCCACGGCGGCGCAGACTTTGCGAATTGCGTCGAGATTCGGCAGGCCGGGAGCGAAAAGCACGTCCGCTCCGGCATCGGCGAACGCCTGAAGCCGGTGAATCGTGTCGTCGAGATCGGCGCGGCCGTGAAGGAAGTTTTCGGCGCGCGCCGTTAGAGTGAACGGGAACGACAAGGAGCGCGCGGCTTCCGCCGCGGCGGCGGCGCGTTCGACCGCGAGCGCGAAATCGTAAATCGGCTGCCGCGGATCGCCGCTGAAATCCTCGACGGAGCCTCCCACGAGACCGGTTGCCGCGGCGAGGCGAATCGTTCCGGCAACGGTGGCGGGATCGTGGCCAAAACAATTTTCGAGATCGGCGGCGACGGGCAAATCGGTGGCGCCGACGATGACGCGCGCATGGGCGAGCGCTTCATCGCGCGTGACCGTACCGTCGGTGCGGCCGATAGACATCGCGAATCCGGAGCTGGTGGTAGCCAGCGCCTCGAAACCGAGTCCGGCGAGAATGCGCGCGCTGCCTGCGTCCCACGGATTGGGGATGACGAAGGCTCCGGACGGCGCGGCGGTGAGCGGCTCTCCCGGCTGAATTGGCAACCGGTGAAGCGAGCGGAAGCACTTGGCTTTTTCGAGTTGGGTGGCGCTCATCTCATGGCCTCGAATGTGCCGCGGAGGATTTCGCGAGGCCAGATTTGGAGCTGGTCGGGCGATGTGTTCTGTATCGAATAGACAGGCGCCCGACCTTGCGTTTTCAACAACTTAGCTATGTTTCTAATCGTATGGGTGTATCGATTAGGATTTCTGGAACGGCGGAGCCGATAGGGTGACGAAATGCCGTTCCGCCGGCCGCGAAAAGCATGCCGGGCCAGGCGCGAGGGGATGGCCTGGTATGCAAACGCTACTCGCTTAGAGAACACGGACTCAGCCGGTTCTAGGCCGCTTGGGAGTGGCGGCTGACGATTGCCTCGAGTTTTAAATTCCACACACATACCGCTACTTCCACGCTATCACACGGCGCAAGTCCCCGCAGATTTGCGTACAGGCTAAGCGATTGGAGCAGAGGGAGTTATGGGGCGCTGAGCAGCAAAATAAGATGCGAATTTGACGGGCAGTAAAGTGGAAGGCAATGGCAAGATTTCGCGGCTCGCGGTGTTCGGCGTCGTGAAGGCACACCCTCACTGGTGCACGGTGGGCGCGCGTGCGCGGTTGGCGCAGGTGAGCCACAGCGGGAAACGGTCGCGATTATCTGCCGAACTGCGTGGCCGCCTTAGCGATTCCAGGCGACCCGGCGGCAAGATCCTGCGCGTTCATTACCGGGCGCAGCGAGATCCTCGCGTTGAACGCGAGGAACCAGGGCTCGGCGATCGCGGGAATCTGCGACGAGTCTTTCATGTCGAAAACGATCGACGCCGATCTATCGCCGTTTTCGTCGGCGAAAAAGTAGGCGGCCTCGGGTTTCAGATCAGCGACGATGCGCTCGACCGTGGAACCGAGCGTTCCGGCCTTGGCAGCGGCGTTTCCAGCATCGACGGGAATGGACACTCTGAGCAGCATTCGCATGTGGGTCTCTCCTCCAGTGGGGTGGTAACTCGGGGGCCTTATGAGGCGCAACTGTATACCGTCGAAGCATGGAGCGCAAATCGCTGAACTGGGTTCGCGAACGCAGCGGGCGGACCGAGGGGCACGAAGGAGCGGCGTTGCATTTCGGGGCTGCGACAGTGTAGGCTGCGGTTCGCGAACGGGGATTTCATGCGCAAATTTCCAATTTCAATCGCAATTTTCATCGGGGCGTTCGTTCTGATCGTTGGCGGCGCGCTGCGATCGAGCGCGGCGCGAGCCGGGCAAAGTTCCTCACCGACTGTGGCGATCGATTCGGGCAAAGTGAGGGGCACGGCTTCCGGCGGGCTGGACATTTTCAAGGGCATTCCTTTTGCAGCGCCGCCGGTGGGAAATTTGCGCTGGCGCGCGCCGCGGCCGGTGAAGCCGTGGAAGGGCGCGCGCGACGCGGCGAATTACGGGCACGATTGCATGCAACTGCCGTTTCCCAATGACGCGGCGCCGCTGCGGACCGAGCCGAGCGAAGACTGCCTCTATCTGAATGTGTGGACCCCGCGCCAGCGCGGCGCGAAGCCGCTGCCGGTGATGGTGTGGATTTACGGCGGGGGATTCGTGAATGGCGGCAGCTCGCCCGCGCCGTATGACGGCTCGCATTTCGCGGAAAAGGGAGTGGTACTCGTCAGCTTCAATTACCGGCTGGGCCGGTTTGGATTTTTCGCCTTTCCGGCGCTGTTGCACGAGCGCGGAGGGGTGGGAAATTACGCAATCATGGACCAGATCGCGGCGCTCCAATGGGTGCAGCGGAATATCGCGTCGTTCGGCGGCGATCCGCGCGAGGTGACGGTGTTCGGCGAATCGGCGGGCGGAAGATCGGTGAACGTGCTGGTGGCGTCACCGGAAGCCAAAGGACTTTTTGTCCGCGCGATCGTGGAATCGGGCGGAGGGCGCGACAACCATTTTCCGGCGGTTCCACTGAATGAACCTGTGGAGAATGGAGATCCATCGGCCGTCCAAAGAGGGATTAATTTCGCGCGGGCAATGGGCGTTGACGGCACGGACGCGAAGGCGCTGGCCGCGTTGCGCGCGCTGCCGGCGGAGAAAGTGGTCAGCCGAATCAACATGGGCAGCATGTCGCGGCAGGCGGATACGTTTTCCGGGCTGATCGCCGACGGTATGATCGTGCAGCGCTCGCCGGCAGAAGCGTATGAGACGTGCGCGCAGAATCCGGTAGAGGTGATGATCGGGGCGAACAGCGCCGACCTGGGCACGGCACCGGGAAAAACGCTGGAGGCGATCTTCGCTCCGTTTGGCGCGGGCGCGGCGGCAGCGCAGCGGGCTTTTGGAGTGGGCGCTTCCGATCGTCCCGAAGCCGTGGCGCGCAAGATCGGCATGGTGGACACGATGATCGAGCCGGCGCGGTTTGTGGCCGCGCGTGTGGCGGCGTGCGGAGAGGCATCGTATGTGTACCGATTTTCGTACGTGGCCACGCCTTTGCGGGCGAGACTTACCGGCGCGCCGCATTCGTCCGAGATTCCATACGTGTTCGATACGATCGGCGAATCGAGCTGGGGAAATCTGGGCAAAGGATTGACGGCCGCGGATTACAAGATGGCGAGCGACGCGAATGCGTACTGGGTGAATTACGCGAAGACGGGAAATCCGAACGGGGCAGGTCTGGCCGAGTGGCCGCGGTACAGCGCCCAAGGCGATGGGCTGATGGATTTCACGATGAACGACGGACCAAAGGGCGGGCCCGATCCGTGGGCCGCACGGCTGGATATGGTGGAAAAGATTCAGAAGTGACGCGGCGACCGCGGCAGCCGCGGCATGGGCGAATGGCGATGAGTTGCAGGGAAAATCCGCACCCTTCGCACAGACCGCGAAGGATGCGGCGCCCGAAAAGGCGAAAGCAAATTCGCCAGGCAGAGACCGGAAAGAGCAAAGAGGGATTCCCGCGAAGTGGGCGGGCTTCGCGCGGGCCGCGGCGTTGAGATTGCCGGCCGGTGCGAGCGGCGAATCCATGGAAGGCGGTAACTCGACATGAGGATATTTAGACTCGCAATTCTCTTCGCAATCGCGTGCGCGGCGGCGGGCGCGCTGCGTGCGCAATCGGCGCCGATGACGATCACGCTGGCGGGACAGTCGATGATCCGGTCGGACCTGCGGAAAACAGATCCGGCGGAAATGACCGCGATCCAAAAATTGCTGCAGGGCGACGTGCGGTTCACGAATTTCGAGTGCACGGTGGCGGAGCCGGGGCAAACAAGCCACGAAGGGCTGGGATTTTTGACGCCGCCCGCGGCGCTCGACGCGCTGACGGCGATGGGCTTTAATTTGCTGTCGCTCGCGGGAAACCACGCGTACGACCTGCGAACCACGGGGACGCTGAACACGCTGCGCGAGGCCGACCGGCGGAAGATCGTCCACGCGGGAATCGGGAAGAATTTAGCCGAAGCGGCTGCGCCGGGGTATTTGCGCACGCAGAAGGGGACGGTGGCGCTGATCGCGAGCGCGTCTGGACTGATCACGCCCGAAGCACGCGCGGGGGCGAACCATCCGGGAGTGAATGAGCTGCGCGTGGAGGCGGGCGGCCAGCTGAACGAGTCCACGGAAGATATGCCCGGCGCGGGCGCGAACGCGCCCAATGCCGAGGACGCGCAACGGATCCTGCAAAGCATTCGCGAAGCGCGAAGGCACGCGGATCTGGTGATCGTCTATGAGCACAACCATGTGTTCAGCAACCATTCGTTCATCAACATGTTCACCGAAGGATTGCCGGAGCGGCTGGCGCCGAATCCGTGGCTGGTGAAATGGACGCACGAAGAGATCGACGCGGGCGCGGACATCGTGGTGATGCACGGCGCGCCGCTGCTGCACGGCATCGAAATTTACAAGGGCAAGCCGATTTTCTACGACCTGGGGAACTTCATTTACAACGTGCCGCCGGCGGCGACGTTTATCGACGAACCGATGGCGTGGGAAAGCGTGATGGCCTATGTGGAATTTCACGGCGGGAAGCTGCGATCGGTATCGCTGCGGCCGGTGGCGCTGAACAATATCGGCAAGGGGCAGCCGGACGTTCACAGCGAATTCACGAACAACGAGTACATGGATACGCGCGGCTTGCCTTCGCCGGCGAACCGCGAGCGGGCGGGTTACATTCTGCGGCGCGTGGCGGACGAATCGAAACCGTTCGGCACAAAATTCGAAATCCGCGGCGAGACATCGGAAATTCAGCTGAACGGCGCGAAGTGAGATGAGTTACAGCGTCAGTTCGAATTTCGACCGCTTGTGCCGCGATCCAGAAAATTCGCACCGGCTCACGATGTTTCCAGGGAAGCGGCGACTTTCGGGCGCGCGCGGGGCATAATCGAAACGTGGGGACCACAAAAGAAAACGACGCGCCGGCGCTTTTCCCGGACGCGATACGGGCGGAGCCGCACAAGACCGGCATCCTGCCGTCGCAGGAAATCCGCGAGCTGATCCATAATCGCAAAATCCTTTCGCCGCTGGCGATTGACGACGCGCAGATTCAGCCGGCGTCGATCGATCTGCGGCTCGGCAACGTGGCGTATCGCGTGCAGGCGAGTTTCCTTCCCAGCCGCACATCGACGATCAAGTCGAAAATCGACGACTTGAAGCTCGCGGAAATCGATTTGACGCGGCCAGCGCTGCTGGAACGCGGCGCGGTGTTCGTGATCCCGGTGGTCGAAAGCCTGGCGCTGCCGTATGACATCGGCGGCGCGGCGAACCCGAAGAGCACAACCGGACGGCTGGACATTTTCACGCGGCTGGTGACCGAAGGGGGCTTCGATTTCGAGCAGCACGACTATCAGTTCGAGCAGGTGCCGAAAGGCTACAAGGGCGGCCTGTACGTGGAAGTGGTGTCGCGCACGTTTCCGATTCTGGCGAGCGCAGGCGCGAAGCTGAACCAATTGCGGTTTGTGCGCGGGAATCCTCCGGCGGCGACGGACAATGCGCTGGAACGGTTCGAGCAGCAGGAAGGGCTGGTGTATTTCGAGAACGGGGACGCGCCGGCGAAGGCGGTACTGAGCCGCGGGCTGCGCATGTCCATCGACTTGCAAGGCAGCGGCGCTTCGAGCGTGGTGGCGTACAAGGCGAAGCGCAATTGCCCGGCAGTCGATTTGAGCAAAGCGGGGGCGCACGATGCGACGCTCTTTTGGGACGCGATCACGGCGCCGGCGACAAAGCGGCTGGTGCTCGATCCGGGAGATTTTTATATCCTCGCGTCGCGGGAGCGCATCAGCGTGCCATCGAATTGGGCGGCGGAAATGACGCAATTCGATCCGTCGATTGGCGAGTTCAGCGTCCATTACGCGGGGTTTTTCGATCCGGGATTCGGGTACGGAACCGCGGGCGAAATCAAAGGAACCAAGGCGGTGCTGGAAGTGCGGGCGCATGAAGTGCCGATCCTGTTGGAAGATGCGCAGGTGGTCGGCCGGCTGATGTACCACAAGATGGCGAGCGTTCCGGAGAAAGTGTATGGGCAGGCGATTGGGTCGTCCTATCAGCAGCAGGGTCTGGCGCTGAGCAAGCAGTTCCGGGTGCGCGTCGCGGGACAAGAAGCGGCGGCGGCCAAAAGTCGATGAAGCGCAAACAGAAGGCAGCCGCGAAGCCGCGATCGAAAATATCGCAGCAACCGCGGGCACAGACCGAAATCCGCAAGTCGAGAGGCCGAATTCAGCGGGGCGGCGTTCTGGATTAGGTCCCGCCGTTAGCCATCAAAGCTTGCACCGCCGGCGCACACAACCATCCATCCGGGTTTCGGAATTCCGCTATCGTTTGTGGGCGGAGGCGATGAGCGCGGGCATGGGGATTTCCAGGCAGCCACCGCGCGCGAAAGCGGCGACACGCGCGTCGATCGCAGCGCGGATTTTCGCGAGCGCTTCCGGCCGCTGAGCATTCAACAACCCTCCGGTACGCGCCGAGCCTTTCAAAAACGCCTCGAAAAATTCTGCGGGTGAATCGAGGCGCCACACCAGCGGAATCGGATCGATGCGGACGTCCGCGAAGCCCGCGGCCGCGAGCGCGCCGCGGGATTCGGCGGGATCGCTGAAGCGGAAGAACGGCGGACCCTCGGGAAGAGTTACGTTTGAATCGCCGAATTCGGCGACCGCATCGAGGACGACGCGGAATCCGAGCGCCCGATCCGGCGTGGACCACACACTGAAAGCGAAGCGCCCTCCGGGACGCAGCACCCGATGCGCTTCGCGCAACGCGGCTTCCGGCCGCGCGAGATGCAGGATGCCGAAATTCATCACCGCCGCGTCGAACGACCCATCGGCGAACGCAAGCGCTTCGGCATCGCCAAGCTGAAAATCGATGCGCGGAAAATCGCGGCGCGCGAGAGCCAGCATCGATTCAGAAAAATCCACGCCGGCGACCACCCAGCCCCGTCGCGCGGCTTCGGCCGAAACGTAGCCGGGTCCGGCGGCAATATCGAGCAACGTCGACTTTCCCGCGGCGGGCGCGGGACCCACGGCATCGAGGAGCGGAGCAATCGATTGCGAGGTGAGGCCGCCGAAATGGCGGTGGTAACCGCTCGCGGCGCGCTGCCAGCCGGCGTGTTCGAAGTCGTGGAAAGCCTTTGGCTCGATTTCGGGCGCGGGCATGGCGAACTACTCCGAAAAAATGGGAAGGCAGAGCGGCGGCTCGACGTGGAAATCGAGTTGCGCGATTTCCGCGAGGGCGCGATTCAGCTCGGCGCTATCGCAGGATTCGAGCGTCATCACGAAGGAGAGCGCGGAATGCGGGAAGCCGGGCTTCTGCAGGAGCGCATCGATACTGATGCCGTATTTCGCGAGGATGGTGGCCAGCGCGGCGACGATGCCGGGGCGGTCCTTCACCACGAAGCGCAAATAATGCGGTACGGTGAAATCACCAGTGATCTCGTCGGGCACCTGCGCGGGCTTGGGCAGAGCTCCCGGCGGCGCGCCAGTGCTGCGCGCAATGGCGTAAAGATCGGACACGACCGCGACGGCTGTGGGATCCCCTCCCGCACCGTAGCCGGAGAAAACCGTGCGGCCCGAGTATTCGCCGAAGGCGGTGACGATATTCTGGCTGCCCTGGGCGTGCGCCATCAGCGAATCGGACGGGAGAAGCGCAGGCTGCACGGCTCCGGCAAGACGCACGCGGTTCGGCGTTTCGGGGGAAACGACTCGTTCGGCGAGGGAAATTTGACGAATGGTGCAATCGAGGTCGCGCGCATACATGAAATCCACGGAGGCGATCGTGGTGATGGGCCGAGCCAGAATTTGCTCCGCGCGCACCCGCAGGCCGAGGCCCGCCTGCGCGAGGATCACCAGCTTGGCACGCGCGTCGATGCCGTCCACATCGGCGCTGGGATCGGCTTCGGCGAAGCCAAGTTCCTGCGCTTCCTTGAGCGCGGCCTGGAAGCTCGAGCCGATGGCTTCCATGCGCGTGAGGATGTAATTGCAGGTGCCGTTCAAAATTCCGGCGATGCGGTAGAGCTTGTCTCCGGCGAGGCCTTCCTGGATGCCGATGATGGCGGGAATGCCACCGGCAACGGACGCGCCAAATTCGAGGCGCACTCCGGCGGAGCGCGCGAGATCGACGAGTTCGGGTCCGCATTCGGAAATGAGCAGCTTATTGGCAGTGACCACGGATTTTCCGGCGCGCAATGCGCGTCGCACCCAGTCACCCGCGGGATCGAGACCACCGATCAGTTCGACGATAACGTCCACATCGGAGGCGAGCACGTCTTCGATGCGCTCGGTCCAACGGATCCGCTTCGGCAGCGAGGCGGTTTTCTTGCGGCGGACGTCGCGATTAAAAATGTGCGTCAGCAGTAGAGGGCTATCGGACTCCTGGCACAGAATTTTCGCCACGGATTTACCTACTGTGCCGAAGCCGAGGAGCGCGACTCTTAATTGCGCGGGTTGCCGATTGCGCGAAACGGCGGCTTTTCCGCCAGCGGGCGCGGCGTTGCTGCGCGATTTTGCGCGCGGCCGGGAGATTGACTTGGAGGAAGCCCGCTTCGACGGGCGCGATTTCGCCACCGAAAAGTCACCTCGATCGAAATTCAGTGAAAACGCCGCTGCCAGGCGAGCCTTGCGCCCTGGGCGCCGTAACGCGCGGCGCAGAGTCCCAGCGGACACACCGGAGTACGAACAGCGAGCGTTCATCCTACCAGAGGGCAGACGGCCGGCGGCATGGATTCGCACGGCATCAAGTCGAGGGAGCGCCGGAGCCAGGCGCGATAGTATCGGTTCGGCAGGGCACAGTTAAATAGATGAGAAGTCAACGAGCGGGCAGGAGGCGATGAGCCAGGCGACGGGCTAGCCTGGTCTTTCTAGCAAGGCACATGTTTTCAGTTACTTGCAACGCGTGGAGGCGGGGGCAACCGCGCCAGACGGTGTGCTGATAAGGCATGGCGAATTGAGGTGCGCGACCAGTTTTCGTTGACATCGCGTGCAGCTTGGCTAAACTGCGATTCTTGTAAGACTTACGTCCTAGAACATTATTCCGACATTCGGCGGCCGAGCTACACACAAGCAGCCGGGAACTTCTGCCGTTCGAAGGGAGGGGAGCACGATGGCCACCGCCAAACCGTCCCCGCAACCGATTCCGCGGATCGCGCCTCGCGAGGATCTGAATCCGCTGCGAATCGCGCAAATTCAGTTCGACATGGCGGCCGAGTACTTGAAGCTCGACCCGGGATTGCGGCAGATATTACGTTCGCCGAAGCGCGTGCTGGAAGTGTCGATACCGACGAAGATGGATAACGGGCAAGTGAAAGTTTTCACCGGGTATCGGGTGCAGCACAACGTGGTGCGCGGGCCATCGAAGGGCGGACTGCGATATCACCCGAATGTCACGCTGGACGAAGTGAAAGCGCTGGCAATGTGGATGACGTGGAAGACGGCCACGGTGAACATTCCGTATGGCGGCGCGAAGGGCGGAGTGATCTGCGATCCGAAGCGCATGAGCAAATCCGAACTGGAGCGGATGACGCGGCGGTACGCGTCTGAAATTTTGCCGCTGATCGGGCCGGAACAGGATATCCCCGCGCCAGACGTGTACACGGACCAGCAAACGATGGCGTGGATCATGGACACGTATTCCATGACTAAAGGGTATTCGGCGCTGGGAGTGGTGACGGGCAAGCCGCTTTCGATCGGCGGATCGGAGGGGCGCAAGGAGGCGACGGCGCGCGGCGTGCTGGTGGCGGTGGAAGAAGCATGCAAGGTGAAAAAGATTCCGTTCCGCGGCGCGAGCGTGGCCATTCAGGGATTCGGCAACGTGGGGTCGCTGGTGGCGAAGCTTTTCGCGGAGAAGAAGGCGCGGGTGGTGGCGATCAGCGATTCGCGCGGGGGCGTGTTCAATTCGCGCGGGATCGATCCGCTGAAGGCGATGCGATACAAAGAGCGCGCCGGGACGGTGGTGGGTATGCCGGGGACGTCTCGAATCTCGAACGACGATTTGGTGACGTTGAAATGCGAGATTCTGGTGCCGGCAGCGCTCGAAAACGTGATTACGCTGAACAACGTGGAGCAGATCAAGGCGAAAATCGTGGCGGAGGCGGCGAACGGGCCGACGACCCCGCACGCCGACGAAGTGCTGGCGCGGCGCGGGATCATGCTGATTCCCGATATTCTGGCGAACGCGGGCGGGGTGACGGTGAGCTACTTCGAGTGGGTACAGGATTTGCAGAGCTTTTTCTGGCCCGTGGAGGAAGTGAACGCGAAGCTCGAATCGGTGATGCGGCGCGCGTTCCTGGAAGTATTCGAATCGATGCGGAAACACCGCACACAGATGCGTACCGGCGCGTACGTGCTGGCGGTGGGACGCGTAGCGGACGCAGCGCTGGTCCGCGGACTGTTTCCCTGATTTTCCGCCGCGCCTGCCGCGCATCGCGGCTGCGCCTCGTCAATTCTCCCGCAATAGCGGGTTGAACCGACACACCCCAACTGTCTTGACCGTCAACTTCTACAAGAAAAAAGCTCTATGATTTGCCCATTGGTTGGCGACAGATTTGGACCGAATGTAGTCATCCAAATTTTCAGCCGCAAAATTCCGTGCGGTAAAAATCGCACGTACTGCCTTCTGAAATGCTATCGCTGCAATCGGACAAAATCGTATCCTCCTAGCCAATTGAATAGGAGGGGGAGAAGATGTTCGTGTCTCAACGGACAGTTTGGTAGGTTGGCGTGCCAGCGAAGAATTAGGGCCTTAATCGGAAAAACCTACAATAATTGGCTAATTTTGGGAGTCAGTCGCAGAAAAGACCCCTCTGCGCACAACACCTATGTCCGGGCACGGTGTTTGCTTTGCGGGCATATAAGCTTCCCCATTCTCGCTGCTGTAAAGCGGGGCACTTCTAAATCTTGTCGCAGCTGTGCGATCACGCGGGCAAACTCTAAACGGCCGTTTGAAGCTGTATACAACGCCACCAGAAAGCATAGCAGGCACACGGTCTCCATTACTTACGAACAATTCCATAGGATCGTGAGTGTCAAGAGGTGTTTTTGGTGCGGAGGCGCCTTGGAGATACAAGAACACAGAGTGCGCGGTCGAAGCTCTGCGTATTGCATCGACCAGTACCTGGCGGGGAGAGGTTACAAGCTCGGGAATTGTGTCCCATGCTGTAGCATTTGTAACCGCGAGAAGAGCGACATGTCCATAGCTGAATGGCACAATCGCCTCATACACACTCGGGGAAGACGAAAATCTGGTGCGCTTTTTAGGAAAGTAAAAGCTTATTTGAAAAAACAGTCAAAGTGGCGAACTGGCTTGGCGTCGATTCTGTAAATCCGCAAAAATCATGTTGCATGGTGCGCGCGAAGGCGCGTACATTTCATTTTGAAGGCGCAAATCGCCAGAAACGCGCCGAAGTATTCGTGCCTCGCGCGGAGGGCACGCGGAATTGAGCAGTCACGCTAACCACACAGGCCACGGGAACCCGGCGCCTCCCATCCTTTTGACAATCGCAGGATTCGATCCTTCATGCGGCGCGGGCGTGGCCGCGGATCTAAAAACCTTCGCCGCGCACAACTGCTACGGGGTCGCCGCGGTGACCGCGCTGACGGTTCAATCGACGCTGGGGGTGCGGTCGGTGCACTCGACTCCCTCGGCGACGCTGCGCGCGCAGATGGACGCGCTGGCGGAGGATTCCAGTATCGCGGCGGTGAAGATCGGAATGCTGGGGAACCGCGCGAATGCGGCGGCGGTGGCGGAATTTCTGGACAAGAACCAATTCCCGCACGTCGTGCTCGATCCGATCTCGCGGCCCACCACCGGCGAAACGGAGCTGCTCGATGCGAGCGGGGTGAAATTCCTGCGCGATGAATTGCTGAAGCGCGCGAGCGTGATCACGCCGAACCTCGCGGAGGCCGAGCTGCTCACGGGCATTGAAGTGAAGGACGTGAACGGAATGAAAGCGGCGGGGCAAAAGCTGCTGGAGATGGGCGCGCGAGCGGTGATCGTCACGGGCGGGCACCTGGAAAAGCCGACCGACGTGCTTTGCGTGGGCGATCAGGTGGAGGCGTTCGGCGGGGATCACGTGCGCAGCCCGAATACACATGGATCGGGCTGCACGTTCTCGTCGGCTATTGCGGCGCAGCTTGCGGCAGGACAGCAATTGCGCGACGCGCTGATCCTGGCAAAAGCGTACGTGACGAAAGCCATTGAAAAATCCTACGCGACCGGCAAAGGCGCCGGGCCGCTGAATCAGCTGTTCCGTTTCCACCAGGAGCCGCCGCCGCGCGGCGTCCACGAAGTGCCGCAGCACGGGATGCACCCCGCCGCGGAACCCGCCGCAACCTGATCCGAGAGGATGTCCACCACCAACGGAGTATCGCGCGGATAAAGCAGCGCGGAAGAAAGCGCGCAATCGCGCGTGTCCATACGGCGGATGCCTGAAGCGCTCCGCCTCCCCCGATTGAAGCCGGGGCTTCCACGAAAGCGCAGGCGTCGGCGGCTCCGTGTTACGCCGCCTTCGGGCGGGGGAAACGGCGTCCCTGCGAGCGATGCGGCGCGATATCAGCGGCGGAAGGCGATTTTGCCAGCGACGATGGTGGCCATCGGCGCGCCGCGGAATCGGCGGCCGTCGAAGGGCGAATTGCGCGATTTGCTGAGCGAATCCGAGGCGCGAAAGATCCATTCGTGCTCGGTGGAGAAGATGGTGAGGTCGGCGGGCTCGCCAGCGGAGATCTTTCGTTCGATGCCGAGGACGCGCGCGGGGCCGGTGGTGAACAGCTCGACGAGCCTCATCAGCGGGAGAGCGCGCGTGTGGACGAGCCGATCGAGAGCGAGCGCGAGAGCCGTTTCGAAACCGACGATGCCGAAGGGGGCGCTATCGAATTCGACATCCTTACTGGCCGGATGATGCGGCGCGTGGTCCGTGGCAATGGCATCGACGCTGCCATCGGCGAGACCTTCGACGAGCGCGTCCCGATCCGA
>JAGWRH010000188.1 GCA_028876695.1 Acidobacteriota bacterium
AGAAAGCCCGGAGTGGTTCCGCGCATGAACTACAGTGGAAGCTTCTCCCCGCGATGGCGCGGTCATATTTCGGCGCGCGCGAATCGCTTCGTTCATCTATAAAGGCCGCGGCGGATGAAGTCAAGAACAAAAAACTTTTCACGCGCTAGTTTGCGACGCGAGATGCAATAAATTTCGCAGCGCGATTTACGGCGCGAGCAGCGCGCTATCGTAATAGCCGTCGCGCGTGTTGACGGTCAGATCGGGACGCAGCACGCGCACTTCGATGCTGTGGTAATCCTTGGCGATCGAAATGTTGCGCGGCGTAAACGTGAGCGTGTACTGGTTGCGGGCTTCCTCGGCGACTTGCGAATAGAGGCGCTCGAGATCGCGCTGCTTGCCGGCGAAATACGTGTCGCCGCCTGTGCCCACGGCGTATTTGCTGAGATTGGAAAGGCCGCGCTGCAGCAATTTCTTGCCGAACGGCACCGATCGCGTGACGGCGATCGAATAGACGGCGATGTCGTGCGAAAGCAGGTAGTGCATGGTTTCGTCGAAGGTGTGCGAATTGTGGGAGGAATCGGCGCCGTCGGAGATCAGGAAAATCACTTTGCGGCGGTCGCGCCCGCGGTTTTGCAGCATCTCGGCGGAGGCGTAGATGGCATCCTCGAGCGCGTCCTGCGCGACGTAGCGCTGCGAGCCGTGCTGCGGAACGCCGGTGGCGGTAGGAAGAGGATGGCCGTTGACCATGGGGCCGGCCGTCGTCGGATCGGCGATGATCATTCCGTTGTGCGATCCGAGTTGCAGGCGCTTAAGCTGCGTGAATAGCTGGTCGTTGTTGACCGTAAACTCCGAAACGGTAGTCGGAAACGTGTCGTAGGTGACGAGCGCGGCTTCATCCATCGGACCGAAGCCCGCGGAAATCGAAACGAGGCTCCGTTGCACTTGATCCACGGAACGGTCCGGCAGATCGTTATCGATGAGCACAACGGCGGAAAGCGGCATCGGATCGGCGCTGAAATTTTCGATCTGTTGTTGCACGTTATCGGCAAAGATCCGGAAATCACCCTGCTGCAGACCGGCTACGAGCTGCCCGTGGCTGTCCTTCACGGTGACGGGCACGATGACCGTCTTGGTACGCGCGATGATGCGCGGAGGCCGCTGCCCGGTGTTCCGCGGCGCGGGCGGCGCGGATGGCGGCTCCTGGGCCGGAGCTGGCGCGCAAAGTCCAAGCACCGCGATCAGCCCAAGTGCTGTTATAGTTCGAGTCATTCGGATCTTGCCTCCCGGCAAGCCAGGCAGGCCGCTTTTGCGCCGGATTTTCCAAAACCGGGCCAGAGGTCACACATCCGGCGGCGCCGTGGCAGCATCGTAACAAGCTGGAACGTCCCGGAGGAAATTATACAATGCGGTGGCCCAGCATCGCGGCGGCGGTCGTTACACTGGCATTAGCCGCCTACCCAGGTTTCTCAGGCGCGGCCAAGAGCGCCGCGGCAGCGGCACGCGCCTCCGCGCAAGACGCGGGCCCGGGACCCATGCTGCCGCCGGGCGAGACGCGGCCGAAGCCGGCTCCGGCGCCGCCCAATCCGCAGAATCTGCCGCAGGCCTCGCGTCCGTTGCAAGTGCGCACGAATGTGGTGAACGTTTTCGCCACGGTCCGCGATCACCACAACATGATCATGACCGATCTCGACAAAAGCGACTTCAAGGTGTTTGAAGATGGCGTGGAGCAGAAAGTGGCGTATTTCGACAAAGAGATGAATCTGCCGCTCACTCTGGCGATGCTGATGGATACGAGCGGCAGCATGCGCAACATTCTCATTGCCGAGCAAGACGCCGCATCCCGCTTCGTCCATGAGGTGATTCGCAAGCGCGACGAAGCTTTGGTGATGAGCTTCGATCTGGATGTCAATCTGCTCGCCGATTTCACCGAGGATCCCGGCGTGCTCGAGGAGGCGATCCGGCGCACGCGCATCAATGCCGCCGGTCCGGTGATCACCGCTGGCACCGTGCCGCAGAAAGGCGTGATCGGAACGGACCTGTACGATGCCATTTACCTGGCGTGTAACGACGAGCTGGCAAGCCAGTCCGGGCGCAAAGCGACCATCGTGCTGACGGATGCGGAAGATAACGGCAGCAAGGAAACGCTGGACGAGGCGATCGAAGCCGCGCAGAAGGCCGACACGGTGATCCACGTGATTTTGATCACCGATCCTTCCGAAGCAGCAGGGTACGGACCCGGAGTGGCCCACGATATGGCCGAACAAACCGGCGGGCGCGTGATTCGCGTCCACAATGACAGCTCGCTCGAAAAAGCGTTTGACGTAATTTCCGAGGAGCTTCGTTCGCAGTACGTTATCGGCTACTACCCAACCAACACGCGACGCGACGGCACGTACCGCAAAATCAAAGTGGAAGTGGACCGTCCGGGCGCAAAAATTCTGGCGCGCAAAGGTTATTTCGCGCCGTACTGAGCGGCGCGCGACGCGTCAATTTCCGGATGTGTTCCCCGCGGGGCTCGCCGCGTAATATCCCCTCCGCGCTCGCACAATGAGCCCCTTCTGGTTCGTCCGCACTTCGATCTTCCGGTACTCGCCACTAACGGGCGGGTTGGTGGGCGAATACGCGATGAAATACTGGCTGCGCAGCTCGGTTCCAATGTTGGTGAACGATTCCGCGAGGTCATCCGTCGAGTACGGAAAAAACGCGCGGCCGCCGGTCTGTTCCGCCAGATCCTTCAGGACCTTGTCTCCAGGATCCATATTGTACTTGTTCGGCTTATCCGGATTGTCGATGGAAACCCAATCGTTATTGGTGCTGATCGTATAGATCACCGCCTCGGAACGGATCGCCTCTTCGATGGCGTCGCTGAAGGCGTGATCGCTCAGATCGTCATCGCCGTCGCTGATCACTACGATCACGCGGCGCAGATCGGAAGCCTGCCCGTGCATCAGCGGAGCTTTCTCCAATTTCTGCGCGGCCATGTAGATCGCGTCGTTCAGCGCGGTGCCGCCGCCCGCGCGCTGATCCTGAATCGCGGCGGTGAGCAGATAGAGCTGATCGGTGTAATCCTGGATCACGTCCGGCTCATTATCGAACGTCATCAGGAATGCCATATCCTTGGCGCGGCGAATCACGTCATTCAGGAAGTTCACCGCCGCCTCTTTTTCAAATCCCAAACGCGGGCGGATGCTGTTGGAAGTGTCGAGCAGCACGGCGATGCGCAGCGGCAGGTCCGTCTCGCGCCCGAAGAAACGGATATCCTGCGGCACCCCATTTTCGAGAATCTTGAAATCATCGCGGTTGAGGTCGGTCACGAGGTGATGATGCTTATCGACCACCGTCACCACAAGGTGCACGACGCCGGTGGTCACCCGGATGGGCGGTTCATTCGCGGGCGCGACAGGCGGCGATTGCGAGCGCGGTGCAGCCGGCGCGGAGCTTTGCGGCACGGCATCAGGCGCGCCGGGTTTCGTTGGTTCCTGCGAGAAAACAGCGCCGGCGCAAATAAACAGAAGCACGAAGACCGTTCGCGCACAATTCAAGGCGGGACGCTTCTGTAAGGCCATTTTTCACCTTCGCGATTATAAGAACGGTCGCAAGGCAGCGTCAATCGCCGCGGGGTCGCTTTCCAGCGCATGCGCTAGCGCCGCAATGTATGCGCGCAGTGCGGGCGGCAACGGCGCGCGAACGTCGATGCGCTCGCCGGTGCGAGGTTGCGAAAAGCAGATTCGCGCCGCGTGCAAAAAATTCCTCCCGAGATCAGGAAGCGTCTCCGCGCCGGCTCGTTCCTGGCGCGGCGCGCCATATAGAGTGTCGCCTACGACCGGACAACCCAGTGCTGAAAAATGGACCCGCAGCTGATGCGTGCGTCCCGTGTGCAGGTTCGCTTCGACAAGCTCAAATCCATCCATTCGGGCCAGCACGCGCCACTCTGTACGGGCGGGCCGCCCTTCGCGACGACGCGCCGTCATGCGCGACCGGCGCCGCAGATCGCGCGCGATCGGCATCTCGATGGTTCCCGAATCGCCCTTGATTCTTCCGTGGAGCAGCGCGACATACGTTTTCCGCACCTGCCGGCGGCTGAACTGCTCCACCAGATTCTTGTGAGCGGCATCGTTCAGCGCAATCGCCAGCGCCCCCGAAGTGCCTTTATCCAGCCGGTGCACGATTCCGGCGCGCAACGCCCCGCCAATTGACGATAGACCGGCGCTTCCGCCGAAAAGGTTCAACAGAGCCGAAACCAGCGTCCCGGTTTTTGCTCCTGCGCCCGGATGTACGATGATGCCGGCGGGCTTGTTCACCACGGCCACGTCTTCATCCTGGTAAAGTATCTCAACTGGAATGGGTTCGGGCTTGACGCTCGCGGCGGGAGGCGGAAGCATTTCCACTTGGACCGATTCGCCCGCGCTCACGCGGTGCGAACGCTTGCAGGCGACGCCATCCACCGTCACTCGCCCTCGATCGATTAAATCCTGCATGCGCGAGCGGCTCAAAACCGGAATTGCGCCAGCGAGGAAGCGGTCGAGTCGCTCGCCGGCGTGTTCGGAATCGACGCGGATCGCGTGAAAATCGGCGGGCCTGTTTTTGGAATACGCGGGCGTCGGTTGGAATGCGGTGCGGTGGGAGGAGCTCATGCGCGCCTCACGAAGGAGACGGGCTCGACACCGGACCCGAAGCGG
>JAGWRH010000189.1 GCA_028876695.1 Acidobacteriota bacterium
GGAACGGATCAACTTTTGAAGTCTATCTGCCACAGCATAATGGCGCGCCCGCCGCGGAATCGAAGAAAGCCGAACCCAAGGTAAAGGTTCGCGGATCCGAATGCATTCTGCTTGCCGAAGACGCGGAACCACTGCGCAAGCTGGCGCAGCGATTTCTCGAAATGAACGGATACCGCGTGGTTTCGGCGCGAAGCGGAGAAGACGCGCTGGAGCTGGCAGCGCAGCACGCGGAAGATTTCGATCTGCTGCTCACGGACGTGATCATGCCGGGCATGAATGGGCGCGCGCTTGCGGAACGGCTGTGCGGCCGGCGTCCGGGAATGAAGGTGCTGTATATGTCCGGGTACACGGACAGCTTCATCGCCGGGCACGGGGTGCTGGAGCCTGGAGTTCACCTTCTGCACAAGCCGTTTACGGAAGATGTTTTGCTGAAGAAAGTCCGCGAAGTGCTCGACGGAAGTGGCGAGCGAGCCTCCGGAGGAGATGTGACTGCAGCCGCGGATACTAGCGCGGCCCCGGTGCGTTAGGAGGTGTGATGCGACGGCTGCTGGTGGTGGATGACGACGCGGCGCTGCGTCGGCTGATGCGAATCGAACTAGGCACGGAGTACGAGATTGCGGACTCGGGAGAACCCGAGCAGGGATTGGCTCTCGCTCTTGAGTTCAAGCCGGATGCGATTTTGCTCGATCTGCGGATGCCCAAGTATTCCGGGTTCCAACTTCTACAGAGGTACACGTCGTTCAACCGTACTCATACCACTCCGGTCGTAATCGTCAGCGGTGAGGGAGGAGCCGAAACCAAGCAGGATTGCCTGCAGCTCGGCGCCGCGGCATATTTTGAGAAACCAGTCGATTTCCAGAAACTTAGGGAGTGCCTGAAGGAAATTGCAAAGCCGCAGCGGCACGTTACTAAGCGAGAAGTGCGGTTGCAATTGCGGGTTCGCCTAGCACTGCACGGCACGGATTCCGGCGGGCGGGATTTTGAGGAACTCGCCGAGACGGAAGAGGTAAGTCTCAGCGGCTTTCTATGCTCCTGTACGGCAGAATTGGTCGCCAATACTCTTCTGGACGTTTATCTTGCCGGGCGAGGAAAAAGTTACGTGGGAAAAGCGCAGGTAGTTCACACGATCGCGAAAGACGGGCCGGATCGACGATACGATTGCCGGTTCGTCGAAAAGATCGGTCCGTGGGTGCTGCAGTAGTCGCTCAATTTGGGGGGGGCGGACATTTAAAAATGAGCAGCCAATTAACTCAATGCGCCGATGAGAGCCAAGCCGAGCGGCTAGGCCGCTGCAAGCGGGTGTTGGTCGTGGATGACGAGCCTTCCGCACGCAAACTGCTGGCACTCATGTTGCATTCTCCTAGTTTTGAATGTGAGGGCGTGGGAACCAGTGAGGAGGCCCTGGTAGCTATTCGGCGCGAATCCTTCGATGTGATCGTTTCCGACCTCCGCATGCCCGGAATGGGAGGCATCGGATTGATCCCGGAGGCCCGCCGCTTGCAACCCTATGCCGCTTTCCTTGTGACCACGGGCATTGACGACGTAAAGGTCGGTGTACAAGCAATGCGGTTGGGTGCCGATGATTATCTCGTTAAGCCGCTAATGGAAGAGGCCGTGCTCGCGAGCGTAGAGCGGGCGCTTCATAAACACGATCTCGAACGAGAGATTGAGAATTATCGTTATCATCTTGAAGACATGGTTGCGGAACGAACCGCCCAACTGAAAGCGGCGATTCAGAGCATCGAACAAAGCTATCGATCGACTCTCGAGGCGCTGGGCGCAGCAGTTGAATTGCGCGACAAGGAAACCGCCGGGCATTCCAGGCGCGTCTCCGGATATTCACTGGAAATCGCGCGCCGCATGGCCGTTCCGGCTGAACAGTTGGAAAACTTGATCCGGGGAGCGTACCTTCACGATATCGGCAAGCTTGGAATCCCCGATAACATTTTGTTGAAACCCGGACCGTTGACAGCCGATGAGCGGAAAATCATGCAGCAACACGTCTCGATCGGATTTAGCCTGGTGAAGGGGATTCCGTTTCTTGAGGGCGCGGCCGAAATTGTCCGGACGCATCACGAGCGGTTTGATGGCTACGGGTATCCCGCCGGTCTCAAAGGCGAGGAGATTCCTCTTTCTGGGCGCATCTTCGCCGTTGTGGATGCATTGGATGCGATTACGTCGGACCGCCCGTATCATCGCGCAGCGTCATTTGAATTTGCGCAGGATGTGATCCGCTGCGAAGCCGGGGCGCAGTTCGATCCGCGAGTAGTCGCCTCGTTTTTGAACGTCTCCGTCGGGACGTGGGCGCATATCGCCGCGGATTCACCGAGAATGTCTTCGTAATTCTGAATTACCCGGCGCCAGTCGGTTTCCACCACGCGCCTGTACCGATCGGCCCTCGGGGCCTAATCGTCACTTCACCCCTGTTATGATCGGCTTCAACGAGCGGCGGCGCGAAAGATTGGCCACCGCCCCGCTGAGTGTGGCGGTTCTCCGTGCAAAGGCTAGGGCAATCGAATATAGTCAGCCGAACGGAATAGGCGATGAAGATTTTGCTCGCGGTTGATTATTCAACGTACTCTCAAGCGGCGCTACGTGCGCTGATCGCGCAAATCCGGCCGGAAAATACGGAAGTGGCGGTCTTGCACGTGATGGAGTTGGCTCTCGCCGATTTTGAATCGCGCGAGACCTTTCGCCACACCCGCCCTGCACGGTTGAAGAAAACCCAAGAGCTACTCGAAGGCTTCGTGTCCGAACTGGAGCGGGCCGGGTATTCGGCGAAGGCGGTTGTGGAGGAAGGAGTCGCGAAGGAGACAATTCTGAACTTCGCCGAGCATTGGAAGCCGGACGTAATTTTTCTTGGATCTCACGGCCGGAGGGCCTTCAAACGGCTGACGCTCGGGGGTGTGACAGAGGCAGTGGCCAGACACGCCCATTGTTCGGTCGAAATCGTCCGTGCCCCACGCGCTGGATAGCTCAACCCGCGTTCCGGGGCAGCGATCGGAACCGCTGCCGCAGGTTAAATTCGAGGACCGGTTGCGGCACGGGAGTACAAAGCCCGGCAGCTTGATTGCGGCATTCAGGAAGGGGAGTCGCGAGTAAGCTGTGACGGAGCTCACATCGGCAGCAACGACAATCAAGTAAGTTTTCGTCCGGCGCGATTGAGACCCCCTGTGGAACAGATGGTGAGAGCTATATGAATATTGTCGCGCTGGCCGGTGGAATCGGGGCCTCGAAGCTCCTGTTAGGGCTGTACCGGGTGATGGATCCTCGCGACTTGACCATCATCGTGAATACCGGCGACGATATCGTTTTGCACGGCCTTTCGATCTCGCCCGATCTAGACATCGTGACCTACACGTTGGCGGGGCTCGTGAATCCGGAAACGGGTTGGGGTTTCCGCGACGAAACGTTCCACACGCTCGAACAACTCGCCGTGTACGGGCACTCACCATGGTTCCATTTGGGCGATCGCGATTTGGCGACGCACATCCACCGTACGGAGATGCTTCGAGGCGGAGCAGGGCTTTCCCAAGTCGCCGAGTCGATTCGAAGGGCGGTTGGGGTGGAAGCGAAGATTCTGCCGATGACGGACGACACTGTGCCAACAATGATAGATACGGACGAGGGCCGGCTTCATTTTCAGGAATATCTAGTGCAGCGGCGCGCAAAACCACGAGTGCGCGCCATCTCTTTCGAAGGAATTCAGAACGCGCGACCGACGCCGGGAGTTCTCGAGGCTTTGGAGCGCGCCAGCTGCATCCTAATTTGTCCAAGCAATCCACTGATCAGCATTGGTCCGATCCTTGCCGTTCCGGGAATTCGAGAGGCATTGCGAGATCGCCGAAGGCGCACGATTGCCGTTTGCCCCATCGTGGGCGGGAAATCTCTAAAGGGCCCTTCCGATCAGATGCTCGCCGAATTGGGGTACGAAGTCTCTGCACTGGGAGTGGCTCGAATGTACCGGGATATTTGCGCGACGATCGTGATCGATCCGGCGGATGAGAGTTATGGACCAGAGATTCAATCGTTGGGCGTGGACGTCATCGTGCACGCGACGGTGATGCGCACCCTCGCCGATAAAGAGGTGCTCGCCCAGAGGTTGTTGCAATTCGCGGAGAGCCGCAGGGCGGGAGTGGCTGCATGAGGGCGATTTTGATCCCGGTCAAGGAATTTCACGAAGCGAAGAAGCGGCTGGCATCGCATTTTGGTGCGGCGGACCGGGCCGCGCTGGCGGAAGCGATGTGTCACGATTTTTTCAACGTGGTGGCGGCAACGAACTGCGCCGATCGGGTGTTCGTGATCAGCAAGGAGCCGATTGCGCTGTCGCGAGCGCGAAAGCTCGGGTGGGAAACGATCGTCGAATCAGCTCAGATTTCAGAGAGCAAGTCGGTCGATGAAGGCTCGAAGCATTGCGCTGCGTGCGGCGTCACAGCTCTCCTCCGGCTGCCGATCGATCTCCCCCTGGTCGAGCCGGACGATATTGACGCGGTGTTTCAACAGCTCGATGCCGTTCCATCAGTAGTTATCGTTCCTTCGAGTGACGGGACCGGAACCAACGCGTTGCTCCGGTCGCCGGCGATGCTCTTTCCATCGCGTTTTGGACCCGATAGCTTTTCGCGGCACCTAGCCGAGGCGAAAAGTTGCGGAGCGCGAACTTGCGTGTATCGCAACCCTCGCCTGGAGCTCGACATCGATGAACTGGATGATCTGCGAAAGCTTTCCAATCGATTGAAGCGAGGCTCAGCCACGACGAGCTGGCTTACGAGTCGCGATATTTGCTGTACCGCCGCGGGCTAAGCCTCGCGGACCTCGGGGAAGAGGTTATGCTGGGGTGCGTGGGCGCGTTTGTAGACCATGACGCTGCGGCTGTAATCGATGACCACCTTGCCGTCCTGCTGGATGCCGCGGGTGCGGACCTTGAC
>JAGWRH010000190.1 GCA_028876695.1 Acidobacteriota bacterium
TCCCTTCCCCCGTTTCGAAGCACATTTATGCCGGGACCTTAATTGTCTAAGCGACGCTTCCTCTTAGCTCGCCCTTTCTCTGCCTCCGCTGCCCGAGCCACTGCCCCTTGCACTCTCCGGCGCAGTATGACAGCCTGTGAATTGGCCGCATCTGCGGGAAGTTCTCGAGCGGCGTTCCCTATCATGCCCAAAGTCGGATTCGTCAGCCTCGGCTGCCCGAAGAACCTCGTCGATAGCGAGGTAATGATGGGCGTTCTCTCGCGCGCCGGTTACGAACTTACGCCGCGCGCCGCCGAAGCCGACGTGCTCGTCGTAAATACCTGTAGCTTCATCGCTCCCGCGCAGCAGGAGTCCGTCAACTCGATTCTGGAAATGGCCGAGTACAAAAAATTCGGACGCGCGCGGAAATTGATCGTCGCCGGATGTCTGGTCGAGCGCTACCGCGACGAAATTCAGCGGCAGATTCCTGAAGTGGACGCCGTGATCGGCACAGGCGAAGTGGAAAAAATCCTTGCCGCGTGCCAAGGCGAGCTGCCCGCGAATGCAACGATGAACGTGGCCGCCGAGCCGCCCTCTTATCTCTATCACGACCTCACCCCGCGCATTCTTTCCACGCCGCGCCACCTCGCGTACATCAAGATTAACGAAGGCTGCGACCACCCGTGCACGTTCTGCGTGATTCCGCGGTTGCGCGGAAAATTCCGCAGCCGCCGCTTCGAATCCGTGGTCCGCGAAGCGGAAAATCTAGCCGCCGCGGGCGTTCGCGAAATCTGCCTCGTCGGCCAGGACACCACCTATTACGGCGAGGATCTCGGCCTCCGCGACGGGCTCGCAACCCTGCTCACGCGCTTGGCGCAAGTCGAAGGCCTGCACTGGGTCCGCTTTCTTTATTGCTACCCCAACCGCATCACGCCGAAATTGCTGGAGACCATCGCCGGGCATCCGCGCCTCGTGAAATATCTCGACGTTCCCCTGCAGCACGCCAGCCGCGGCGTCCTTTCGCGCATGAAGCGCGGCTCGAATGCCGATGCGTTCCTGAAAATGCTCGAAAGAATTCGACGCGCGATTCCCGGCGTATCGATCCGCACGTCCTTCATCGTCGGCTTTCCCGGCGAAACCGAACGCGATTTCCGCGAGCTCTGCGATTTCGTGCGCGCCGCTGAATTCGATTGGATGGGCGTTTTCTCTTATTCCGACGAAGATAAGTCCGCGAGCTTCTCGCACGAAAATAAGATCGAACCCGAAAGCATCGCTCGCCGCCGCGACGCCTTGATGTCGATTCAGAAGAAAATCAGCGCTAAAAAACTGCGCGGCCGCGTCGGCCAGCGCCTCCCGGCGATCCTCGAGGGCCCCTCGAAAGATACCGACCTCGTCTGGGAAGCGCGCCTCGAAGGCATGGCGCCGGATATCGACGGCAAGGTGTACATCACCGAATTCGAGGGCATCTCCGACGCGCTCGCCCTTCCCGCGCCCGGCACTCTGGCGACGATCGAAGTGACGGAGTCGAGCGACTACGACCTGATCGCGCGGGCCGTCGAATTCGCCGCGCCATCCGCGCAATCTTCGGCCCGGCCCCAAAAGCCCGCTCGCCGCGGCGAGTTGTTTCCGATTCTTGCCGGTAGGTAATTCGAGATGGAAGCTCGCTGTCCCATCTGCCGCAAGGTGACGGATTCCGAAAACAACTCCGATTTTCCATTCTGCAGCGAGCGCTGCCGGCTGCTCGATCTCGGCAACTGGGCCAGCGAAAAATACCGCATCAGCTCGCCGGTATTCGACGAATCCGAGTTCGAAGGCGCCGGAGGCAACCAGCCGGGCGATACCGGTGCTCCGCGCCACGACGAGGATCAACAGGGTCGCGTTCAATGACTGCCAGCGCGCATTCCACGCAGGTATCTTCGGACCCGCACTCTGCTGGTCCGCCGCGATCCAGAAAACCTCGCCTCGCGATCCTCCTCGCCACCGCCTGCGGCCTCGGCTACATTCCAGCCGCTCCCGGTACGTTTGGCTCGCTGGCTGGTTTGCTCCTGGCCCTCGTTCCATTTCAGTTGCTCAATGCCGCCGGAATGTCCGGCATGCAAAGCTTCGCGGTCGGCGGGACGTTCGTCGATCCCCTTCTCATCATCCAGGCTGGCATCGGCATAATCGTCGCGCTCGTTGGCGTAATTGTCTCAAGCCGCGCTGCCCGGTATTGGCGGCAAAAAGACCCGCAGCGTGTGGTCATCGATGAAGTCTCCGGCCAGCACCTCACGCTGCTCCTCGGCGCGGCGCTGCCCTTCTGGTGGCGTCCGGAGGTTTATTCCTGGGCGCCACACGCCTTCGGTTTCATCGCCTATGAATCTCCGCTCAACTGGAAATATCTGCTGGGGGGTCTTATACTTTTCCGCGTATTTGATATTTGGAAGCCTTTTCCCGCGCGACACGCGGAATCGCTTCGCGCCGGGTGGGGCATCATGGCGGACGACTGGATCGCTGGAATCTACGCCGGACTCTGCCTTTGGGCGCTTCGAGGTTTCCTTCTGTGACCGCGGACCTGCTAAGCTTCACGGTCTCGGCAGCATCGGGGGGCCGCGGCGCGCTCCGCCATTTGCGCTAGGATCGAAATCGCATGACGAGCGGCTTTAGCGCATGACCAAGCCTGAAATGAAAATGTCCAGCGCTCCCAAAATCGAAAGCGTGAAGCCCGGCGCGGCTCTGCCCGGCTGCGAAATCTTCATTCGCGGCAGCGGTTTCAGCTCGCGCAATCACATCCACCCGCATGTGCAGTTCGGTTCCAGCGAAGCCAGCTTAATGCTCGCTTCCGAGAATCTGCTGATCGCCCGCGTGCCCGAGGGAGCGGCGGGCGGCGCGGTGCGCGTGTCCTTGGGCACTGTCGAAAGCTCGCCGTTCCCGCTTTCGCTCGGCCGCCAGATTGTTGACAATCTTCATCCGGTCGCCAATCCCGCTGTCGACTCCGACGGCAACATCTACGTCACCTTCAGCGGCCAGCGCGGACAAAAGGTCCCGGTTTCCCTCTACAAGGTCACGTCGAATTTCGCCGTCAAACCGTACATCACCGAATTGATGAACCCCACGGGGCTCGCTCTCGATCACGAAGGCTATCTCTACGTCTCCTGCCGCAACGATGGCACCATTCACCGCGTTTCCCCCGATGGCCGCTCCATGCAATGGGTCGAAGGCATGGGCATCGCCACCGGACTCGCGTTCGATAAGACCGGAAACCTTTACGTGGGCGATCGCAGCGGCACGATTTTCAAAATCGGCGCCAACCGCGAGATTTTCGTGTTCGCCACGCTGGAGCCCTCCATCTCCGCGTACCATCTCGCGTTCAGTCCCGCGGGCGAACTCTTCGTCACCGGACCCACCACGTCGAGTTACGATCGCGTGTATCGCATCAATCCCGCCGGTGAAGTCAGCGTCTTCTTCCGTGGCCTCGGACGCCCGCAAGGAATCGCTTTCGATCGCGCTGGGAATTTGTATGTTGCCGGGTCGCTTACCGGCCGCCGCGGAATCGTGCGCCTCACTCCGCAATCGGAAGCCGAACTCGTCGTCACCGGAAGCAATATTGTCGGACTCGCGCTGCTGCCCTCCCACCGTGCATTCATCACCACCAATAACGCCCTCTTCTCCATGGACTGGGATGTCGAGGGCTTGCCGGCGGCGGGCTAGTCCCGGATGAAAGCGGAAATAATCGCTGTCGGATCGGAACTGCTCACACCGTATCGGCTCGACACGAACTCCCTCTTCCTGACTTCCGAACTCAACAGCGTCGGCGTGCGCGTGGTCCACAAAGCGGTGGTCGGCGATACGCCCGGCGAGATGTATTCCTCGTTTCGCCACGCGCTCGATCGCGCCGACATGGTCGTCTCCTGCGGCGGCCTCGGCCCCACCGACGATGATCGTACGCGCCAAACCGTCGCCGATCTGCTCGGCCGCAAGCTGCTGTGCGACGAAGCCATTCTCGAGAAAATCCGCGAGCGCTTCCGCCGCTTCGGCCGCGCCATGCCGGAAATTAATGAGCGCCAGGCGCTGGTGATCGAAGGCGCCACGGTTCTGCCCAATCCGAAAGGGACCGCGCCCGGCCAGTGGATCGAAGTCAAGGGCCACATCATCGTGCTGCTTCCGGGAGTCCCGCACGAGCTCCGCGCGCTGATGGAAGCCGAAGTGAAGCCTCGCCTGGCCCACCTGGACATTCGCGAGCGCCTTTTCACCCGCGACCTGCGCATCAGCGGCCTTTTCGAATCCGACGTCGAGCAGCGCGTCTCGCCTCTCTACGCCGCCTATCCCGAATCCGACACCACCATTCTGGCCACGGCGCGCGGCATCGAACTTCATCCCAGTATTTGGTCGGGTGACCCCGGTAAAGCCGAAAAAACGCTCGACGAAATGGTCAGCCGAATGGCCCTGGCTCTCGGCGAAAATCTATATTCCACGCGCGGCGAGACCATGGAAGAAATCGTGGCCCAGCTGTTGACTGAACACCAGGCCACCGTCGCCGTGGCGGAAAGCTGCACCGGAGGCCTGCTCTCCGAGCGCATCACCGCGTTATCCGGCAGCTCGGCGTATTTCCTTGGCGGGGTTGTCTGCTACAGCAATGAACTCAAATCCAGCCTGGTCGGCGTGCCCGCTGAAATGATCGCCGCCAAAGGAGCAGTCAGCTCCGAAGTGGCCTTGGCGCTGGCGGACGGCATTCGCAAGCGCACCGGCGCCACGATCGGCCTGGGCATCACCGGCGTCGCCGGCCCAACCGGCGGCACGCTGGAAAAACCCGTCGGGCTCGTGCACATCGGCATCGCCGACGAGCGCTCCACGCGCGATCGAAAATTTCAGTTTCCCGGAGACCGCGAACGCATCCGTAATTTCGCCGCCCTCAACGCGCTGGACGCGGTTCGCCGTCATTTTCTTTTTCCCGCAATCGGGCGGAGCTGAACTGTGCGCCTGTTCGTGGCGTTCGATCTGCCCGCATCGGTGCCGCGCTCTCTCGCGGAGTTGATCGAGCAGTTAAAGCCCAAATGCCGCGATGCGCGCTGGGTCCGTCCCGAATCGATGCATCTGACGCTGAAATTTATCGGCCACGCCATCGCCGACGGCGACACGCAAAAACTCGCCGAATTGCGCGCCGCGCTCGCCGCCGTTCGGTCGAATGCGCCGGTCGAGCTGCATTTTCGCGGCATCGGATTTTTCCCCGATGAGCGCCGCCCGCGCGTCGTATGGTGCGGAATCAAATCTTCGCCGAACCTCGCTCAGGTGGCCGCCGATATCGACCGCGCTATCGAGCCGCTCGGCATCCCGCGGGAAAAGCGCGATTTCCTGCCGCACTTGACGCTCGCGCGTATCGAACCGCCCCGCCGCATCGACTCGCTTGCGCGCGCCGCCAGGGATTTGCAATCGCACGATTTCGGTTCGGCGCGTGAAACCGAGTTTTATCTCTTCGAGAGCAAGCTGCGCCCCACCGGCGCCGAATACACGAAACTCGAGGCATTCCCGTTTTCCGAGGTCGCCGCGTGAACGCCTACTGGTCGATTCCCCTGATCGCCTATTTCCTGGGCTCCATCCCCTTCGGCGTTTTGATCGCCAAAGCGCTCGGCGGTCCCGACGTGCGTTCGTCCGGCAGCGGCAATATCGGCGCCGCCAACGTCGCGCGCACCTCCGGCCCCCTTGCCGGCATTCTGACGCTTCTTTGCGACGCCGGAAAAGGTTACCTGGCCGTCTGGATCGCTGCGCATTGGGTTCACGGCGGCTTCAGCGCCCGCTGGATGATCGCCGCCGCCGTTGCCGCCATCATCGGACACGTTTTCCCTGTGTGGCTGCGATTTAAGGGCGGCAAAGGTGTGGCCACCACGTTCGGGGCGTTTATTCCCATCAGCTGGTTCGCGGTCGTTGGCGCCGCCTTGATCTGGATTCTGGTGGTAGCCTTCTGGCGTTATTCCTCGCTCGGATCGATGGTCGCAGCGGCGGCGCTGCCCTTTCTCGTTTACCTGTATTACGCGCCTCGCCACGCGCCGCCGGAGTACGTCAACTTCGGGACGATCCTCGTTGCCCTTATCGTGCTACTCAAACACAGCGGCAATATCCGCCGGCTCGCCGCCGGCACCGAGAATCGCCTCAAATTTCGCCGCTAACTCGCCCTCCCGGCGATCCCGATGGAGACCATCCTGTCCGCCGCTTCCAGCCGGTACCCAATTCGGCAACGCTAGTACCATAGTCCCGTTGTCGCCGGTCGATCGCCTGGCTACGCTTCAAGTGGCAGCTTATGCCCACTCCGCCTCTCGCGTCCGGCATCCCTGACGACCGGGATCTTGATCGTTCGGCCCGTAGCCTTCGGAGCAATCGTCCGTTCGCCGCGCGCCTGCGCATCATCTGGATCGTTCTGGGCGCGCTCCTGATCGTCAGCGTGGCACCGCTGTGGCTCTATCATCGGCAGGTTCTGCGTCTCAGCGAGGAGAAGTTGCAGGATACCGAACGTGTGCAACAAAGTGAAATCACGCGCTCCCTCGCCAGTGAAACCCTGCAGTTCGAGCAAAGCGTGCGCGAGCAACTGCTGGGCCAGCGCCAGGTTTTAACCCTTGCCGGATGGATCTCCGACGTGGACGATCCCGCGCACGGCCCGCAAATCTCTCGGCTGTTGCAGGACTTCGTCGAAAACAACCCGAGCATTCTGTACGTCACCGCGGTGAACAAGGACGCCAAGGGCGAATCCGCCTCTTCCGGCACTTCCGGCGCCGACCGCGATCCTTTCGTCGAAGCCGATCTCCGCCGCGCGTTCACCTCCAGCATTCAAGGGTTCGACTCCGTCAGCGACCCGCTGGCGCTCGGTCCCAGCAACCACGCGGCGTTGGTCATGTCCGTGCCGCTGATTTCCGACGGGCACTTTGCCGGCATGCTTGCCGCCGTCGTGTCGCTCGACCGCTTGCAGGGACGTTTGCTCGATGCCAGCGTCCGCGATCGCACCGTGTTCCTCGTCGATATCCGAGGCCACGTGGTCGCCTATCCCACGCGCGATCTCGTTCCTGGAAGCGATGCCTCAGCCAATTCCCCGCTGGTGAAGCAGGTCACCGAGCTTCCGCAAGATCTTCGCGCCACGCAGACGACCAATTTCAAGAGCCCTGGCGCGAACGGTCGGCGCATCGAGATGATCGGGACCTACAGCACCATCCCCGAACTGCGGTGGGCCGTGATCGCACAGCGCAGCTTGAATGACGCCCGCAAGGACGCGGGTGTCGATGAGCTAACCGCCCAAGCCCTGCGCTTCGTACTCGGCGCCATGGTTGTCGCTCTGATTTTCGGATATCTCTTCGCGCTGCGAATCACCCGCCCGATTCAAGGCCTCGTTCAATCCACGCGCGCCATCAGCCGCGCTGAATTTCACCAACGCGCCGAAGTGCGGGGCGCCGCTGAAATCAGCGAGCTCGCCGAGACCTTCAACAGCATGGCCGGCCACATCGAGGAGTACATCGCCAAGCTCAAGCAGGCGGCCGCCGAAAATCACGAACTCTTCTTGGGCTCCATCCGCATGCTCGCCGCGGCCATCGACGAAAAGGATCCATATACGCGGGGTCACTCCGGCCGCGTGGCCAAATACTCCACGATCATCGGAGAGGGTATTGGCCTCAACGCCGAGGAGCTCGATCGGCTCCGCATTTCTGCTTTGCTCCACGACGTCGGAAAAATTGGGGTGGACGACCGCGTTCTGAAAAAGCCCGGAAAATTAACCGAGGAAGAATTCGGCCTGATGAAGCAGCACACCGTGAAGGGCGCCAACATCATGCGCCCCGTCGCGCAGCTTCGCGACGTCCTGCCTGGCATCGAACTGCATCACGAGCGCATGGACGGCGGCGGGTACCCCTACGGGCTCGCCGGTGACCAGATTCCCATGATGGCGCGCATCATCGCCGTCGCCGACACCTTCGACGCGATCACCACCAATCGCCCGTATCAATCAGCCATGGACGTCGA
>JAGWRH010000191.1 GCA_028876695.1 Acidobacteriota bacterium
ACGTAGCGATATTCGCCACGCACGTAGATATATCCCTGATGTGAATCGATGGCGCGGGCGGCGATCACCATGCCTTCAATTAGCTGGTGCGGGTCCATTTCCATCAACGGGCGGTCCTTGCACGTTCCCGGTTCGCTCTCGTCCGCGTTGCACAGAAGATATTTCGGCTTCGGCGAGTCTTTCGGGACGAAACTCCACTTCATGCCCGTCGGGAACCCTGCACCGCCGCGCCCGCGCAGATTGGATTTCTTCAACTCGTCGATGATCTGGTCGGGCGTCATTTGCTTCAGGGCTTTTTCGATTGCCTGATAGCCTTCGTGCTGCAGATAAACGTCAATTTTGCGCGAATCGCGAATCCCAAAGCGCTTGCTGATCACCGGAATCTCGGTTTTCAACCGCTCGTGCACTGCGCCGGATGTAACCGGCGCCGGCGCGGGCTTTTTCCCGTCCTGAAGCTGCTCGAAAATAGCATCGACCTTGTCGGGATCGAGATTCTCGTAGAAATCGTAGTTCACCTGCATGGCGGGCGCCCCGGTGCAGGCGCCGATGCATTCGACTTCCTCGAGCGAAAACGTTCCGCTCGGCGAAACTTCTTTATTGCCGATGCCCAGCCGCTTCTGCACGTGACGATAGAGTTCATTGCCGCCGCGCAGCATGCAGGAAATGTTCGTGCAGACCTGGATATGATAGCGGCCGGCGGGTTTGCGCCGCAGCATCGAATAATAGGCCAGCGTCTCCGTCACCTGCAGCATGTTCAGGTCGAGCCGCTTGGCGATTTCATCGAGGATCTCGTCGTCCAAATATCCGTAGTGGTCCTGCGCGTACACCATCATGGGAATCAGCGCGGAGCGCTTCACCGGATACCGGCCGGCGAGTTCGTTGAATTTGTCGTTTAGTTCTGGCGGAAGTTGCATAGGTTCGTTGAGGTTAGCGATCCACTTCTCCCAGGACGATATCCGTGGTACCAATGCACGCAACCACATCCGCCAGCAAGCGGCCTTCGCACAGCAGCGGAAGCGACTGCAGGTTCACGAACGATGGCGCGCGGAATTTTACCCGGTACGGCTTCGGCGATCCATCGCTCACCATGTACACACCCAGCTCGCCGCGTGGCGATTCAATCGCCTGATAGACTTCGCCGGGAGGCGGAGCGAAGCCTTCCGTGAAAATCTTGAAATGGTAGATCAGTCCCTCGATGGAAGTCTTCATTTCTTCGCGAGAGGGAGGAATGATCCCCGGCGCTTCGGCGCGAAACGGCCCCGATGGCGGAATTTTCTCCATGGCCTGCGCCACAATCTTGAGGCTCTCGCGCATCTCCGCGATGCGCACCAAATACCGCGCGTAACAATCGCCCGCGGTCTCAACCGGAATATCGAAATCGAATTCTTCGTAACTCGAATACGGAAACGTCTTTCGCGTGTCGTATGAAATGCCGCTGCCGCGCAGCATCGGACCCGATGCGCCCATCGCAATCGCGTCTTTGGCGCTGAGCACTCCCACGCCCCGCGTACGGCCCTCCCAGATCCGGTTTTTCGTCAGCAGATTTTCGTACTCGTCGATGTGCCCGGGCATGTTCGCCACGACGCGACGCACCAGATCCAGCCAATCCGGAGGCGGCTCCAGCGCCAGCCCGCCGATGCGAAAATAGCTGGTCATCATCCGCTGGCCGGAGACGTACTCGTAAATCTTCATGATCTCTTCGCGTTCGCGGAAGCTGTAGAGGAACACGGACATCGCGCCGAGATCGATCGCGTGCGTTCCCAGCCATACGAGATGCGAAGTGATCCGCGTGAGTTCGGTGAGCAATACGCGGATGTACTGCGCGCGCTTCGGGACTTCCAGTCCGATTAGCTTTTCCGCCGCCAGGCAGTAGCACAGATTGTTGGAGAGGGGAGCGAGGTAATCGATGCGGTCCGTGAGAGTAATGGCCTGCGAATAGGTCTTCGACTCGCAGGATTTTTCGATGCCCGTGTGGAGATAGCCGATCATCGGCTTGGCCTTGAGCACCACTTCGCCGTCGAGCTCCAGGATCACGCGCAGCACGCCGTGCGTCGACGGGTGCTGCGGCCCCATATTGAGGATCATCGGTTCGGCTGGGCCGGATTGTGTTTCTAGCGTCGCCACGATTGCACCTGATCCCTCGGATCGCTAACGATATCCCTCGACCGGATAATCTTTTCGCAGCGGGTGGCCCTCCCAATCGTCCGGCATCAGAATGCGGGTCAGATCGGGGTGCCCCTCGAAGCGAATGCCAAAAAGATCGAAAATTTCGCGCTCATGCCAGTTCGCGGTCGGCCAGATGCCGGTGACGGACGGCAGTACCGCGTCCGAACCCGCCACACGCACTTTGATGCGCACGCGTTCGCGCCTTTGCATCGACAGCAAGTGGTAATTGATTTCAAACCGCGGCTCGATAGGAAAACGGTCCACCGCGGAGATATCGGAAAGGAACGTGAATGCCAACGACTGATCCTGGGCGAGAAATTGGCACACGCGTATCAGGTCGCGCCGCGCCATTACGACGGTGGTTTCTCCCCTGGATTCAATCACCTCGGCGATGGTTTGGGGTTCCCGCTCGCGCAGTTTCTGTACAGCGAGATTTTTCTCGTTAGTTCCCGCTTCCAATTGCATATCTCCGGGGCCCCTGAAGCGCTCGCGCTTCAGGGTGGTGGCGTTATTGCCAGTCGAGCGCGCCCTTCTTCCAAAGATAAATGTAGCCAACCAGAAGGATGGCGATATAGAGCACCATCTCGACGAACCCAAACACTTTCAGGTCGCTGTAGATGAGCGCCCAAGGATACAGAAAAATGGCTTCGATATCGAAGAGGATGAAGATGAGCCCAACGACGTAAAAATGAACGGAAATAGGGGCTCGCGCATCTCCCACGGGCATTACGCCGCACTCATACGGCTGAGCTTTCTCGCGTGTTTTCTTATGCCTACCGACCGCCGAGGAGGCGGTGACCAGCGCGCCGGCCAGCCCAGCGGCTAGTATAAACATCAGCAAAAGCGATCCGTAATTGTCCAGGTACGACGAATTCATTTTCGTTAAACTGCTATAATACAGTCCGATTTTAGATCGGTCAATTGAACTCCCTGGATTTTTGAACGCCGCGAGCGACTTTCTTGGGGAGAATCGCGATCGATGAGCTCCGGTTTTAATACCGACGTTCGCGTCGGCGATCAAGTCTTTCACGTTCAGACTGAGGACCGGGGCCCCAGCCACCCGGTGATCGATACGGCGGTGTACCAGAATGGGCGCGTGGTGGTGCGCCGCTCGTCGAATTACGCGGATTTCGCCGCTTCCGCCGAGTTCCGTCCGGAAGGCGTCCGCCAGCGCGTGGAAGAGCAGCACCGGTCGGTCATTCAGGAGCTGCGAGCCGGCACGCTCGGCTCGCCTACGCCTGGCGCCAGTACGCAGCCGGAACCCGCAAAGCAAACGATTGGGATACAGGTGCAGCTGCTCAATCCACAATCCTGGTTATCGGCCGGAAGAATCTCGCTCGATCTTG
>JAGWRH010000192.1 GCA_028876695.1 Acidobacteriota bacterium
GGCCGGGACGCGCTGGAACTCTTCGGCGTGTCGCGAATTTGCGAACGGCGCGGCGATCTTCGCGCACGGGATTTGTACGAGCGCTCGATCGCGCACTCACTTCCCGAGGATGCGGATCGAAAGGCGCGGCGGTCGCTGGCGCTTTTGGCCAAACGCGCGGGCGATCTGGGGCGGGCCGAAGAATTGTGGTGCGAAATGCTGGGCTCGTCGCGCGAAGGAATCGAGGCATACGAGCAACTCGCGATTTATTATGAGCGAAGCGCACGCGATTATCGGAAAGCCGCCGAGCTTACGCGCGAGGCGCTGGCCGCTCTGCGAAAAGCGAACCGGCTTGGGATCATCGAGCGGGCCACGTATGGCCGGCATAAGGTGCGGTTCCATCGCCGCTTAACTCGGATAGAGCGCAAGCTAAGTCGGACGCAACTCGACAGCACCTGCGCAGAATCGCAGCGCGTGCTAATTGAATCTAAGGCTACAGAACCTGGAGGTAATTCCCATGCCCAATCCGGATAGCGCAGCGACCAAAATTGCGCCACGCTTGGACCCTGTGCAGGCTTCTGCGGCGGGAGTCGTGGACCTTTACCTACGGAAGCAGCTCGAGACCCGAAGAGAGCAGCTCAAGACGGCCATCGCCGAACTCCCGACCGATCGCGGCGGCGCCGATGCAACCCAGCTCGCTGGGATGCTTCACGAAGTGGATTCGGCGATCCAACGCATGAATGCGGGCACATATGGGATTTGCGACTTCTGCCACGAAGATATCGGAGAAGAACGGTTGATCGCCGATCCGCTCGCGACATTGTGCCTGGAGCACTTGAGCGGCGAAGAACAGCGCGCGCTGGAGCGCGATCTGGAGCTTGCCGCGCGCATTCAGCGGGGGCTGCTGCCTCGAGAGAATTTGCGAGTCGGCGAATGGCATATCCATTTCCGTTATAGACCGGCGGGCATCGTCAGCGGCGATTACTGCGATGTGATTTCCGCGCCGAACGACGACGGGAGCACGCTGATTCTGGTCGGAGACGTTGCTGGAAAGGGCGTGGCCGCGGCGATGCTGATGTCTCACTTGCATGCAATGTTTCGGAGTCTCACGGGAATGGGGCTGGATCTCGGCCGGCTGATGGAAATGGCCAACCGCGTGTTTTGCGAAAGCACGTTCGCCGGGCAATACGCAACGTTGGTGTGCGCGAGAGCTGACAGTGACGGACGCGTGGAAATCGCAAACGCCGGCCATCTTCCCGCTCTTCTGGTGTCGCAAGATTCGGTGCAAAAAATCGGCTCAACGGGATTGCCCCTGGGCATGTTCTCCGGGAGCCGCTACTCGGTCGAAGCAGTGCACGTTGAACCGGGCGAGAGTTTGCTGCTCTTTACGGACGGAATTTCGGAAGCGACAGCGGCCGCCGGCGGCGAGTATGGCGTCGATGGAGTCTCGTCGGCAGCAGGCAGGCACCGTCACTTGCAGCCGAGGGAGATGGCCGCCGCCTGCATTGAAGATGTGGTGGCGTTCGGCGGCGGCACGCGGGCGGCGGATGACCAGACGTTAATGGTAGTGCAGCGTGCCGCGCGCGGGGCATAGCAACCGGGCTTCGAGCA
>JAGWRH010000193.1 GCA_028876695.1 Acidobacteriota bacterium
AACACTGCGCGCGCACGCGGCAACGAGCGCCAATAGGCCGAATCATCGAACTACCACGTTCACGAGCTTGCCCGGCACCACCACCACCTTTACGATCTGCTTGCCGGCGATCAGCGGCCCAACGTGCGAATCGCTCATGGCGCGCGCTTTCAAGTCTTCTTCAGCCACTCCGGCCGCGACCGTGATTCGCGCTCGCACACGTCCGTTCACCTGCACCGGAACCTCGATTTGCTCCTCGCGGGCGAGATCCTCGCGGTAGCGCGGCCACTTCTGGCTGTACACACCGTCGCCGTGGCCGAGCATCTCCCAGAGCTCTTCGGCGATGTGCGGCGCCATCGGGGAAAGCATCAACACGAGCCCTTCCAGCACGGATTTCAGGGTTGCCGGAGTCACGTTCTGATCGAGCGGCTCCTGCGCCACCAATTCGTTCACCATCTCCATGATCAGAGCAATGGACGTGTTGAAATGCCAGCGCGTCTCGAAGTCTTCCGTCACGCGCTTAAGCGTCTGATGCAGTCTGCGCACCAGCAGCTTTTCCTTGGGCGTCGCGGCGCCGGCATTTGCGGCGGTTTGCGACGCAACGGTCTTCAGCCGCGGGCCGTGCTTATCGATCAGCCGGAACAAGCGGTTCAGGAAGCGCGCCGAGCCTTCGATGCCCTGCTCGCTCCACTCAAGGTCTTTTTCCGGCGGCGCGGCAAAGAGCGTGTAGAGGCGCCCGGTATCGCAGCCGTATTTCTCGGCGATATCGATCGCGCCCACGATATTGCCCTTCGATTTGGACATCTTCGCGCCGTCCTTCAACACCATTCCCTGCGAGAACAAGCGCGTGACCGGCTCGCGATGATTCACGAGACCCAGATCGTTCATCACCTTGCAGAAGAAACGCGAGTAGATTAGGTGCAGGATGGCGTGCTCGACGCCGCCGATGTATTGGTCGATGGGAAACCAGTACGCCGCGATCGCTTTGTCGAACGGCGCACTGGAATTGCGGGGATCGGTATAGCGGTAGAAATACCACGATGAATCGACGAACGTATCCATCGTGTCGGTCTCGCGTCGCGCCGGCCCGCCGCACTTCGGGCAGGTGGTGTTCAGCCATTCGGGGACGCTGGCGAGGGGCGATTGCCCTTGGCCGGTGATCGTCACATTCTCCGGCAGGCGAACCGGTAACTCGTTATCCGGCACCGCCACGATTCCGTCTATCGCGCAGTGCACCACGGGAATGGGCGTGCCCCAGTAGCGTTGCCGCGAAACGCCCCAATCCTTCAGCCGGTACGTTGTTTCCGCGCGCCCGAAGCTGCCGGCCTCCGCATCCGCGGCCATCTTCCCGATGGCTTCCTCGGACCCGAGCCCGGAATATTCGCCAGAATTTTCGAGCCGGCCGTATTCCGTGTACGCTTCGGCCATTCGCTCGGCGTTCAGGCGCTCGCCGGAGACCGGCTGCACCACTACCTTGATCGCAAGACGGTATTCTTTCGCGAATTCGAAGTCGCGCTGGTCATGCGCCGGAACGCACATCACCGCGCCCGTTCCATACTCCGCGAGGACGAAATTTCCAACCCAGATCGGCATCTTATCGCCGGAAAACGGGTTCACGGCGAAGCGGCCGGTGAAGAAGCCTTCTTTTTCGGCCGTGGCGATATCGGCCGCTTTTGTGCTGCGCTGCAGCATCGATTTGATTTGCGCGTCCATGGCCGCGCGCCCCTGGACGCCCTCGAGTAGTTCATCGAGCTTGGCGTGCCCGGCGGCGATCACCAGCGCCGTCGCACCGTAGATCGTGTCGATGCGCGTGGTGAACACTTCCAGCGTCGTATTCGCGCTTTCCACCGCGAATTTCACCCGCGCGCCGCGCGATTTTCCGATCCAGTTCTCCTGCATCCGCAGCACGCGCTCCGGCCAGCCGCCCTCCAGGCGCGGAATGCTTTCGAGCAGGTCGTCCGCGAATTTGGTGGTGGCCAGGAACCATTGCTCGATTTCTTTTGCTTCCACGGGAGTGGCGTCGTGCTGCCAGCAGAAGCCGTCGATCACCTGTTCGTTCGCGAGCACCGTCTGGCACTGCGGGCACCAGTTGACGCGGCTGCGCTTCCGGTATGCGAGGCCCCGCTCCAACATGCGCAAGAAAAACCACTGGTTCCATCGGTAGTAATCCGGCTCGCAGGTGGAAATCTCGCGTTGCCAGTCGTAGCTGAAGCCGAAGCGCCGGCAAACCGCCTTCATTTGCGCGATGTTCGCGTTTGTCCATTCGCGGGGAGCGATGCCGCGCTTGATCGCCGCGTTTTCAGCAGGCAAGCCGAACGCGTCCCAGCCAATCGGATGCAACACGTTGTAACCGCGCATGCGCTTGAAGCGCGCCACCGCGTCGCCGATCGTGTAATTGCGCATGTGGCCCATGTGCAATGTGCCCGAAGGATACGGCAGCATTTCGAGGACGTAATATTTCTGACGCGCCGAATCTCCGTCGCTCGCGCGAAATACACCCTTTTCTTCCCATACTCGCTGCCACTTGGATTCGATCCGCTGCGGGTCGTATTCCGCCACGATGCTCTCCGATGAAATCCTGTGAGTCGCTTGTCAGGCGCGTTTCGCCGCGCGCTTGGCCGGCGTTCGGCGCACGCGCCGGATGGGCGCCGCCTTCGCGATATTTTTCGCCGCCGTGCTCGCGGGCAACGGCTTCCCTGCGAGCTTCCAAAGGAGCGCTACGTTCCGGCGATCGTCACCGGGCTTATCGATGGGGGTCTCCAGGATGAAAGCGCGCCCGCTGAGCAGCGGGTGGCTCAAAATCCGCGCGAACGCCTCTGATCCAATTTTGCCTTTGCCGATGTGCTCGTGCCGGTCCACCCGCGAGCCAAGCGCTGTTTTTGAATCGTTCATGTGCACCACCGCGACGCGTTCCAACCTCACGTTCCGCTCGAGTTCCCGCAGCGTCACGTCCAGTCCCTCGGCCGTGCGAATGTCCCATCCCGACGCAAAAAGATGGGCGGTATCAATGCAGACGCCAAGGGGCAAATCGGCGCAGGCGTCCAAAATCGCCTTTAATTCCTCGAATTTCGAACCGATCGAGCTCCCTTGACCCGCGGTATTTTCGAGCAGGATCTTTAGCGGGCCGAGCTTCAGGCCGCGAGCCGCTTGCCGCAAACCCTGCGCGATCGCGAGGATGCCCGCGCCCGCGCGTCCATCGCAAAAGCTGCCCGGATGCGCCACCAAAAAATCCGCGCCCAGGTCGATGGCGCGCACGATTTCCTGATGAAACGCCTGCACCGATCGCGCCCGCAGCACCGGATTGGGCGAGGCCAAATTGATCAAATAATTCCCGTGAATGACGACCGGTCCAAGCTGCAATTCGCGCCGCCGCGCACGAAATAGTTCGGCGTCCGCGGGGCCGAGCCGCCCGATGCCGCGTGACCACATCCGTGGACTGGCGGAAAAAATCTGCATGGCGTTGGCGCCCAGATCGTTCGCGCGGTCCAGCGATTGCGCGATATCCCCGGCAATGGAGGTGTGAATTCCGATGCGCAGCCCGCCGCTCTTCCACAGCGGAACTTCCGGCGGCGGCGCGGGTTCCGGGTGGTATTCGTCGCTGGCGTCGTATTCGACGGCAGCCCTGTAGCGTTCGTTCGGCATTCTGTCGGTATGCGTGGAAAGCAGCCGCTGCGGTTGGGGACCAGCTCGTAACGCGAGCAGCTCACCCGCGATCGAAGTCTATAGGAAACGGCACGAGCGCGCAAATCAGCGCCGGGAGAGCCGGGGCGACGCGGACGGGGGATTTTGTTGCGCGCAGCCGCCGGTGCTATGATATCGGACGCCAGAGGCGCGGTCGCCAAGTGGTAAGGCAAAGGTCTGCAAAACCTTTATCGGCAGTTCGATTCTGCCCCGCGCCTCCATATCGAAATCGCGTGTCGCTCTGTCCCGCTGTTCCGCAATTGAGTCCGCCCAGCTTGCAACGTTCAGCGTCATTGTTTATGCCCGGCAATCGCTGCTCCGAACCGGCCTTTCCGAGTAAACGGCCGCGCCTGGCATGAAGATCCGCCCCAATTACCGGCTTGTTGCGCTCTTGATCATTCTCGCCGTGCTGGCCATCCGCGAGGTGGCTCTCGAGCTTCGGCCGTCATTTCTTCGGCCAGGGCTTCACATGATGGCGTACGTCAGCAATACGGCTGACGGCACGATCACTGCAATTGACCTCGTGAAACTGTTGCCTGTCGCCACGATTCCCGTGGGCGCCGATCCGAGCGGCATTCGCGCCGATCCGGCACGCAAAGAACTGTGGGGCCTGAGTGCGGCGGGGGGCTACGCGTGGGTTCTCGACGTGACGACCAACAAAATCATCGCCCGGATTCCGGTCGGCGCGGCGCCCTACGCGCTCGATTTTTCTCCCGATCGCGTGCACGCCTACGTGGCCGCCTCCGGGTCGAATTCCGTGGTCGCTATCGATTGCGCGACGCGGCAAATAACCGCTCGTGCTCGCGCCGGACGGCGTCCGTGGATCGCGCGAATTTCTCCAGACGGCAAATTGCTCGTGGTTACCAACCGCGCGGACGCCACCGTCTCGCTGCTCGACCCGCTCACGCTCGCCACCCGCGGTCTCGTGCACGTGGTTCCCGATCCCGAGCAAATCGCGATTCTGCCGGACGGCTCGAAGGCTTTCGTTACCTCCGGCACCGCACCCCAAATTTCCGTCGTCGATTTGAGACGAGCCGCGCTGCTCGCCAACGTGGATCTCGGCGGAACGCCGAGCGACCTGCTGCTCAAGCCCGACGGCGGCGAACTCTACATTTCCTCCGCCAGCGCGCACGGCCTGATGGTGATGAATACGCAGACGAACGAACTTGGCGATTTCATGCTGCTTGGCCGCTCGCCTGCATCGGCCTTGCTGTCGCCCGATGGCGCGACTCTTTACGTTGCCGACCAGGATGCCGGCCATGTAATTCCCATCGCCATCAACAACCGCCTGGCCGCGCATCCAGTCACCGTTGGTCAGGGGCCGGGAGCATCCCAGCTGACTCCCGGCGGCGACATGCTTGTGGTGGTTGACTCCGCTTCCGATGACCTCGCCGTGATCCGCGCCCGAACCGGCAGCCTCATTACGCTCATCCCTACCGGCGAGCGGCCGCGCGACCTGGCGATCGAGACGTTTTGACGCGCGCCGTTTCATCCCGGACGAGCGATCCCTTCACTGCTACTTCATTGAACCGTGAACGTCAATGTGGCCGTCCGCGTGGCCGCATTCGGCGCCGCGGTGCTCGCCGTGAGCGTAACGGTGTAAGTCCCCGGCGACGTTCCCGAAGTCGGCTGCGGACCGGCTCCGCCACCGCCACCTGACCCGCACGCGGAAATTCCAGCCGCTAGTATCGTGGCAAACGCCAGAATCGACAGATGCCTCAGCGCCCAATTTCCCCGCGCCACCGCGGAATCGCGGCGCGCCTGGAGTGAACACAGCGCCAGCAGAATCAGCGCGGCAAGCCAGACGCACGCCAGCGCAAAGTTTCCGGCTTTTGGTCCGCTCCGCGTCCCCGGGCTTCGCAACGCCGCCGCAATCGGCGCCACCGTCGGCACGGACGCGATAAATTGTCCCGAAGACGTGGGCGTGACCTGCACCGACGGCGGGTTCGTCGCTGGAGTTGTGCTGATCGCGCAAGGTCCCACGTTGGAGCCCGCAGGCGCGACCGAACACGATAAATCAACGGTGTTGCTGAAGCCGCCGGTCGATGCGATCTGCAGCGAAAAGCTAGCCGTCTGCCCCGGCTGGATCGCCGCCGTGTTTGGCTGCCCGTTGGCGATCAGGGGGCAAAAATCCGCCGCCGAGCCGCTCAGGGAAATCGCCTGCGGGCTGCCGGGCGCATTGTCCTGAAGCTGTAACACCGCGCCGCGGTTCGGACTGTCTCCACAC
>JAGWRH010000194.1 GCA_028876695.1 Acidobacteriota bacterium
CACGGACGCGCGCTCGAAATTAAACGGCGCGCGGCTGCTGCGGGAAGGCTATGGAACAGACGTCTTTCTGCTGGAGCAGGGTATCTGGAAGCTCTATCACAATCACGTGTCGGTTGGCCGCACGGGAAGCAGCCGGTTGCAAGACCATCCCTGGTAAGTAGAGGTGATCATTTTGTCTCTGGAAGATCGGTCCAACGCGTTGCACCTGTTGAAAGATCACGATACGGCGCGCGAATCAGCCGCTCAGTCGCGTGCGGCAAACGCTCTCTCGATTCGCGCCGCGAAGCCTGCTGATTTCGCTTCGATCGTGGCCCTGGACCAGCAAGTAACCGGCCTTGCGAAGCGCCAATACTGGAAAGAGGCGTTCGCCCGCTACGTCTCACGGCGCGAAGAACCGGCCTTTTTCCTCGTCGCCGAACGCGGCGGCGAGATCGAAGGGTTCATCATCGGCGACGTGCGCGCCTGGGAATTCGGCGAGCCCCCATGCGGCTGGGTTTTCGCCGTTCAAGTTCGGCCGCAGAAGCGCCTGGGCGGGCTCGGCACGCAGCTTTTCGACGCAATTTGCGATGCGTTTCGCCGCGCCGGGGTGAAGAAAGTCCGGACCTTGCTGGCTCGCGAAAATCATCTGGTGCTCTCGTTCTTTCGCAGCCAGGGCTTGATGGCCGGACCGTTCATTGAATTGGAGGCAACAATCGCTTGAGCGAATAAGGCGCCTATGCGACTTCAGACATCCAGCTCGATCGCTTTATTCGCGGTGTTGGAACTTGCCGCCAATCCCGCCCACCAGCTTTCGGCCCTGGAAATTGCCGAAAAGTACGGAATTTCGGCTCATCACCTCGCCAAGGTTCTTCGTGGTTTGGGGCGCGCCGGAATCGTGGATGCGGTTCGAGGTGTTGGGGGAGGCTATCAGCTGATTGCGAATCCCAAGCGCCTCACTTTGTTCGATGTGATTCAAGTTTTCGAACCGATCGGTTCCCGTGCGGCGCCGGAGAGCAGCCGCACCGTGCTAACCGACGCGAGCGCCGCCTTGGATCTCGTCCTCGCTGAACTCGACCAACATGCCATCGCCACATTCCGTTCGATCACCGTTTCCACGATGTTGAAGTTGATGGCAAGGAGAGCGTCCTCGCGGCAACAGTCGTCACGCCCCGCTCGACAGGCGGCCGCCCGGCGATGAACGTGAATCTGGCAGCGAGCGGGCGGAACGCCGGGCTTGGTAGATAGGAGAAAACGTGACTACCACACAGGTTCAGGAAGCTTCCCGACTCGAACCGCTTCTGGCGTCCTGCCGGGAAATCATCGAAGACCCGGATTTTTCGACCGCCAAACGCTGGCTCAGCGACCATCCCGGCAAAAAAGCCGTCGGATGCTTCCCTATCTACTGTCCCGTCGAACTCATCCATGCATCGGGAATGCTGCCGCTCGGCATTATCGGCGCCGGGAACCAGATCGAAATCGCCCATGCCGATTCGCGCTTCCAATCGTTCGTCTGCTCGATTGTGAAAAGCACGCTCGAGCTTGGCCTGACCAACCGGCTCGAATTTCTCGATGGCATGCTGTTTCATTCCATCTGCGATCCAGCCCGCAATCTTTCCAGTGTCTTTCAACGAAACTTCCCGGGCATGTATATCGAGTACATCCATTTCCCTCAAAATTTCACCTCGCCATTGAGCCGCGGATATTTGGAATCTGAGTACCGGCGCGTATTGAATGGACTGCAAGAGCGATCGGGCCACGCGGCTTCGGTGGACGATCTGAACCGCAGCATCGCGCTATACAACCGCATTCGACTTGCGTTGCGCGACCTGTACCAAATTCGAACGGAATCGCCGCATTTGATCTCTGCGGCCGAATCGTTCGCGCTCTTGCGCGCAGGCACGTTGATGGCCCCCGAGGATTTTCTGGAAATCCTTGGAAGCGTGCTCGGGGAAATTCCCACGCGGCCGGCGCGGCCCAAGGATCGCATTCGCGTGGTTTTGGAGGGCTCTTTTTGCGAGCTTCCGCCGATCGGCCTGATCGAAACTCTCGAGCAAGCCGGATGCTACATCGTCGAGGACGATTTCCTCCGGGGTTGGAGATGGTTCACCGAAGACGTTCCAATTTCCGAAAATCCGCTGGCGTCGCTGGCCACCAGCTATTCCGAACGAGCGTATTACTCCGGCACGAAGCACGACTCGCGGGAAAGCAAGTCCGCTCATCTGCTCCAATTGTTCAAGGAAAAGAAAGCGGACGCCGTCGTGTTTCAAGCGGCGAAGTTTTGCGAGCCGGCGCTTTTCGACTACGCCGTTTACCGCAAAGCTCTGGAAGGCGCCAAGATCCCGCACCTGCTGCTGGAGTTTGAGGAAAAAACCTGGAGTTTCGATCGCGCGCGTTCCGAAGCGGAAACATTCGTGGAATCTCTGTTATTCGACTGACACCGGGCGGTGGGCAGCGGAAGGAGTTTACGAAATGCCACAGGCGACGACAGCTAAATCCGATTATCAGGGACGCATCCACAACCTGCAGAAGGACATGATCGGCCGTTATTACTCGAGATTGACCGCCGCGGCGGAAAATCACAGCGAGAAGGCCGTGTACATGCTCATCAGCGGTAATCCCGTGGAACTGATCGAAGCATTCGACCTGGTGCCAGTCTATCCGGAGGTCAACGCCCTGCAGCTCGCCGCGAAGAAGCAGTCCTTGCCGTTGATTTTGGCTGCGGAAGAGATGGGTTATTCGACCGACAACTGTGCCTATGTGAAGGCTGATATCGGTATGTATTTCGCTGGTCGCAAGACTCCCTTTGCCACCATTCCGGAACCCGACTTAATCCTCTGTAATTATGTCGGCTGCAACGTTTACCTGCAGTGGTTCGAGCACCTGAGAGAATACTCCAATGCTCCTATCTACAATTTGGACGTTCCATTTTTTCGGACCAACGGGACCGAACCATTCGAAGAGGATCTTCGCTATGTCGTCAAGCAGCTCGAGGAACTGATCGAAATTCTCGAGCGCATGACCGGCAAGAAGCTCGATTACCAAAGGTTGCAGCGCATCGTCGAGCTCTCCGGCGAGACGGGCGCTCTGTGGTCGGAAATCAAACTGCTGGCTCAGCGCCGCCCCACTCCCTTCGACGCGTACTTCGATTCCGTGATGATGATGGCTCCGCTCTATTGCCTACGCGGCACGGAAGATGGCCTGTGGTTTTTCCAGGAAGCCTACAAGGAGATGAAACAAAGAGCGGATAACCATGAGGGGCCTCTTCCGGAAGAGAAGTTCCGCCTGGTCATGGAAGGACCGCCTCCGTGGCCATATTTGCGGCAGTTCCGCGACATGTTTAGCCGCTGGGGCGCGGTCGCGGTGGCCTCCACATATTCCACCGTCGGCGGCATCTGGGAATTCGGGTTCCGGCACGATCCGGCGCGGCCGATCGAAAGCATCGCCCGGCACATGCTGCAGTGGAATCTGACCAACATCAACTTTCTGCGGAGATACCGCCAGATCCGCGATTACGTGACGGACTGGGGCGCCGATGCGCTGGTCATCCACTCGGTCAAAAGCTGCCGGCTCTTTTCGGCCGGCCAGGGCGATATGCGCGAGTACTTCGCCAAACAGCTGAATGTTCCCACGCTCCTGATCGAATCCGACTTGGAAGATCCTCGGTATTTCTCCGAGGCGCAACTGCGGAATCGTGTGGACGCGTTTTTCGAAGCACTGGAACACCAGCGGATGCTCGCCAGCCGATGAACGCGCACGCGGCGTGCGCGGCGAAGAAAGGTAGGATCACATGGTTTACGGAGGCGGAGTAGACGTCGGATCGACGCAAACGAAAGCAATCGTGTTGTCTGAGGACCGGCGGATCGTAGCCCGCGCTTTGATCAACACGGGGGCGAACGTCTCGATGGCCGCCGAGCGCGCCTTCCGCGAAGCTGTCGATTCCGCAAAGCTTGTTCCGTCGAATATCGCCTACGTTGTTGGTACCGGCTATGGACGCTACAAAGTGAATTTTGGCAGCGCGCAGATCACCGAAATTTCTTGTCACGCCCGCGGCGCCAATCTGCTGTTTCCGAACACTCGGACCGTGATCGATATGGGCGGACAAGACGCCAAAGGTATCCGTGTCGGTGAACAGGGCGACGTCAAAGACTTCGTCATGAACGACAAGTGTGCCGCCGGCACGGGACGCTTCCTTTCCAATGCCGCTGAGACCGTCGGGCTCAGCTTGGACAAGATTGGTCCCGTGTCTCTCGAGGCGAAAAAGCCCGTACGCCTCAGTACCGTCTGTGCCGTGTTCGTGGAATCGGACATTATGTCCTATTTGGCCGAAGGCAAAACCGTCCCGGACATTCTCGGCGGAGTGCATAGTGCCATCGCCGCTCGTACCGTGGCGCTAGTTCGCCGCGTGGGAATCGAGGCCGAGATAACCTTTACGGGCGGAGTGTCGCGCAATATTGGAATGGTCAAAGCCCTCGAGGAAAAACTCGGATACCCGGTAAACGTTTGTGACGATTCGCATTTCATCGGCGCTATCGGCGCCGCTGTTTTTGCCTTGGAGCGTGCTTTGGGCGGAGAAGTTCCTGTATCGGCTGGTAAGGCGGCGCCGTTGGGTGCTTCCGCACCCGCTCGACCGAGCACGGGTGCCTGATCGCGAGATCTTAGGAAGAGCGAAGGCGAGGTGGCCTATGACGTACGTCGCGGGAATTGACATTGGATCGCGAAGCACCAAAGCCGTCCTGCTGGACGAATCGCGGAAGGTCTGCGGAACGGCGATCGTGAAAACGCGCCCGGATTTTCCCGGCGTTGCCCAGGAAGCCATGGAGCAAGCGCTTGCCAGCGCAGGAGGCAGACGGGACGATGTCAAATATGTGGCGACCACCGGTTTGGGGCGCTACAACGTTCCATTCCGCGATATCCAGATCACCGACATCACCTGCGCGGCGCGCGGGGCGGAGTTTTTGTTCCCCAATACGGCCTGCGTCCTCGACGTCGGCGGTCAAAGCACGCGCGCAATCCGATTGCGCGATGGCGGCAAGGTGAAGGAGTTCAAGTCGAACGACAAATGCGCCGCCGGCTCGGGAGGATTTCTGGAACGTGCGGCGCATTATCTCGAAATCCCCCTCACCGACCTCGGGTCGCTTTCCATGAAAGCCGAAAAGCCCACCACCATCAGCAGCGTGTGCGCTGTGCTGGCGGAATCGGAAATCATCAACCACGTCAGTGAAGGTCAGAGCGTGAAGGATATCATCCGGGGTATCCACAACTCTCTGGCCTCCCGGTCGAAAGCGCTTCTGTCCCGTGTGGGTCTCGAGGATGAAGTGACGTTCGTCGGAGGCGTCGCCCGTCAAGACGGAATGGTCGAGGCGCTGAAGCAATCGATTAACCGCTCGGTGAACGTAAGCGAGCAGCCGGATACGGTCGCAGCCTTAGGTGCGGCTCTGCTGGCCCATCAGCGCCTGCAGAAGCTCGGCGGTGTGAAAGAGCCGGAATCCTTCGTTTTAGGCTAGGTGACTACCGGACGCGTGCGGTTGGCGGGCGCTGCGCCTATTCGAACGGCCGCGTCGAGGGAGACTGCGCCGGCAGCTTCGTTGGGGTTCGTGCGGAACTCATTCCTTTCCGCTTCGGCTGATTCCAAGCCTCATTTCCGGTGAAGTATTCCCAGATCCCTCGCAAGCGCCAGAGCATGTGCAACTGCCGGTACGGAAAATGCTCGAAGAAACAGTAGCTGACCAGCCGGGCGACGTCTTTCCAGTCCTTGTAGCGCCTGTACGTGACCTCTTCCTGCAGGACGGAGCCGATGGAAATGACCGTGGCAAAGGCAAAACCGAATAGCAGAAACTGCATGAAAAACGTGCGGCTCAAAACGCCCAGGCAAGCCGCCAAAATGATCGTCCCCAGCCCAACGATTTCGACGACCGGAGCGAAAAACTCGAAGAGCCACAGATATGGGAGCGCGATGGAGCCCATGCGCCCATAGCCGGGCCGGAAGAGCATGTCTCGGTTGGGCCAGAGCACGTCCAGCAAACCCTTTTGCCAACGAGCGCGCTGCCGCCCAAGTGACTTGAGGTCCGAGGGTACTTCCGTCCAGCACATCGGATCGGGAACAAAACAGATCTGGTACTCGCGTTTCTTCCGCAGCAGATATCGATGCAAGCGCATAACGAGATCGAAATCCTCCCCGATGCTCCCCGCGCGATAACCGCCGATGGCGCGAACCAGATCGGTGCGAAAAATTCCGAACGCGCCGGAGACGATCGCCAGCATGTTGGCGCGCGACCATGCTTCGCGCCCGATTAGGAACGCGCGAAGATATTCGACCACCTGAATTGCTTCGACGGGATGATGCGGCAACCGCGCTTCGCGAAGCTGCCCACGCTCGATCGTCGCGCCGTTGAGCACGCGAACGATGCCGCCCACCGCGACAACGCGCTGCGGGTCGGCCAATACCGGCACCATGATCCGCAGGAGCGCGTCGCGCTCGAGCAGCGAATCGCCGTCCACGACGCAGACGTAGGGAGAAGTGGCCGCGTTCAGCCCGGCGTTCGCCGCGTCGGCTTTATTCCCGCGGCTCACTTTGTCGATCACCAGGAGCCGCGGATCGGTCTCGCTGCGATAGAGACCCCGGATTTGCTCGCACGGGATCTCCGGAACATACACCGCTCGGACGGAACGCAGCCGAAATTCCTCTTGCAGCACGTCGAGCGTACGATCCTTCGAGCCGTCGTTGACCACGATGATTTCGAGCTGCGGGTAATCGAGATCGAGAAAATTCCGCACCGCCTCGCGGATGGAGGCTTCTTCGTTATGCGCGGGAGCGACGATTGTGATCGGCGGCGCCAGAGGCGCGTCCTTGATCCACTCCAGCCGGTAGCTCTGCAGCCTGCGCTGATGGCGGGCGCTGGTCCAAAAGGCGGTGATCAACATCGCCAGGTAAATGAAATTGCTCGCCAGGAAGTACCAGAAGAGCGTCGCGTTCGAAATATTGAGGAAGCGAATCATCGATGGGATGCGGCGTGATCGCCCGCCGCACCGGCGGGCACGGCCTCGTCCGCGTGCAGCGCGCCGGATTGCAAAACACGCCGCAAGCACGCCCTCGTTTCATCGTCAAGGCTCGCGCTGCCGTCGATGTCGGCGGAGAGCTTTTCGCGCAGATTGGCGTTATCGATCGCAGTCAGATACGCGTAGATCCCGTAACGGTCCTGCGTGTCCGCAACTTTCTTGAATAGAGGCGCCATTTCAATGCGAAGTTCGATCAGCGCTTCGGCGGCGCGCAGCCGCACCAGCCGGTTGGAGTCCGTCAGCCCGCGGAGAAGCGCCGAAACCGCGCGCGGGTCCGCGATCTTTCCCAGGCTCACGATGGCCCGCAAGCGCACGAACCACGTCGGATCCCGTGCTAGCTCGCTGAGCACGTCGAAGGCAACGCCGGATTCGCCATGGCAGAAGGCCCGCGCGGCGGCGGCGCGCAGCTCGTCCAGATCGTCTCCAACGAATTGCAGCAGGTCCAGATCGAGCGATGGAGTAGCGACTTCGCCAAGCACGCGGCCGAGCGCTTCCCGCAGCGGGCCACTCGCGTTTTGAACGTACGGCACGAGGATCTGTGGGTGTTCGGCGCAGCAATGAACCAGCGCGCTCTGCAACGGGAGAGCGGGAACCGCAAGTCCGCATTCGCCAACCCACTGCAAAATCTCCTCGGCGGCGTTTGGAGACGCCGTCCTGCCAAGGCCGCGCAAGGCCGCCAATCGGATTTCCAGCGACCGGTCGCGCAGGGCTTCGGCGAGGGCGTGAATGCCTTCGGGAGCGCGCGTTCTGCCGAGCGCCACCAGCGCGCGCATTCGCCGCCATCCGGTTGTGCGACGTGCCTCGAAAATGCGCTTTTCGATCAACCCGCTGATGCGCAGGAAGCTCAATAGCCGTGCCGATTCAGCCGGCCCTGCTGTTTCGAAGGCATCGAGCGCCATCGATTCGATAATGCTCCGGTCCAACGATTTATTGCGCCACGAATCGTACGAAACTTGACCTGAAATCAGCGCGTTCCATCGCTGGCGCCAGTGGAAAACCCGCGCGTCGCGCCGGCGGAAGTGCCAGCTGCGATAGCCGCGGCGCAGCAAAATGACAGCTAGCAACATCGCGTCCGCAATGATCGCCGCCACAATCGCCTTCAGGACGATCGCGGCCGGTCCGACTCTCCACAATCTTTCAAAAACGGATGTCATAGCTCAATCCGACGCCTATGTCGCTGCGGTTCTGATTCCGCTTTTGATAAGTCACGTACTCGGAGACGCCCTGGCGCGGGCTCATCCGCAAGCGCATTCCGCTTCCGTATGTTTGCGACGCGAACCGCCCGATCTGATCGACTTGCGCAAAGTCCTCCGTGCCGGCCGCAAATAGGAGTTCGCCGTATAGCCTTCGTTCTCCCCACCGCGCCACGGGAAATTCACTGCGACTCATCTCGCTAGGCTTCCATTCCGAACCGTCGCCCGCGAACGCGCTCCGAGCGCCGGTCGCGCCCAGCGAAAAAGTCCAGTCGTTCCGCAGGTACAGAATCGACGAACCGCTGAGCGCGAGAATTCGGGCGGATCGATACCAATACCAATGCTGCTCGTAGCTCAGTTCCACGCCGCGGACAAACCCCGCGCGAGTGGTTTTCCAACCCCGATCGACGCTGAAGAACGCCTCGCTGCGAGGGATCACGCCACCGTCGTGGGCGATCGCGCCCCCCACCGTCACCGCCGCGAACCCCGACTGGCGGCGAGTGGCGCTCGCCAGCAGCTTTTGCGCCTGCACGCCGTAATACTGATAGAAATAGCCTGACGCGCTCGTAGTCCAGCGAGGATTCCATCGCGATGTGAGCGCGGCGAATTCGTCGTGGATCGCGCTGGTGTAGCTCAGGACGTCGTTGTCCTGGCCAAAGCGAAGTTCTTGCGTCGCTTCTCCGCGAAGCGCCGCCAGCCCGCCGCGCGCCTCGTCGTTCGCCGGATCGAGCTGCAGCGCCTCTTGGAACTCCGATTTGGCGGCGTTCCGGTCGCCTTCCAGTTGCAGGATTCTGCCTCGTTCGGCGCGAATATCGCCCCGGCGCGGGTCGAGTGACGCGGCAGTGTCGATCGCCTGCCGGGCCTGTTCGAGTTTTCCTTCGCGCAAGTAAACTTCGGAAACGCCCAGCCAAACGTCGGGATCACTCCCCGATACGCGCAAGATGGCTGCGTACTCTTGCTCGGCGTCTGCAATGTCTCCCGACCATGTCAGCAAGCGGGCCCGCCAGCCGCGCAGGTCCAGATCGTTTGGCGCGCCGGCGATTTCCTCGTCGATCAATTTCAGTGCGGCGGTCCAGTCCCGTTGCCGCGCCAACTGCCGAATGCGTTCTTGCCAATTCGGCGGCTGCGCTTGCGCGTAAACCGCACTTCCCCAACCAGCGGCGGCGATGCTGATAGCGAACGCAAAGATCCTCATCGACCGGCGCCAAACCGCACCCATCTCCATCCCCCTGAAGAATTCACGCAGACGGAATCTGGCGCAATCGGTACTCCACGGCACGACTTGATCTATGCCGATGTGCTCAGTTCGCGAAGTTCTTTGGTCTGTTTGTCTTTCGAATTCAGAAGGGTTGAATCAGAGGCGCTTCGGGCCTTCTCGGGCCGCAGGATCGTTTCAACTGGAAACACGAGTACCGAAACGGAACTAGGGCGGCCCCGATCAGAATCGGCGGGAAACGACGCCGCGCCACCCGGCTGCTGCCGCCACCGAGCGTCCCATGACGGCGATTCCGCCGCGGACGAATTCTCCCCCAGCATCTGTGAAAATCCCGTAACAATCCCTTTGCCGTCCTTGCCGGAATTCCGCCGCCCCGTTATGCTCTCGGTATCGTGAAAACCCCATCCCGCATCCTTATCATCGAGGATGATAACGACATCATCGAACTCGTCCGCTATAACCTTGAAAAGGAATCCTTTCAGGTGGCGGCTTGTTCGGATGGACTTGCGGGGCTAGCGCAAATCAAAAAATCGCTCCCCGACCTGCTCATACTGGACTTGATGCTTCCGCGTCTGTCCGGCCTCGAAATCTGCAAGGATATTCGCCGTGACGACAAGCTGAACCGCCTTCCGATACTCATGCTGACCGCGCGCGGCGATGAAGCGGACCGCGTCGTCGGCCTGGAATTAGGCGCGGATGATTACGTCACCAAGCCATTCAGCCCTCGCGAGCTTGTCGCCCGCGTCAAGGCTCTACTGCGAAGGTTGCAGCCCGCGGAAGAGAAGGCACGCGCTCTTGAGTTCGGAACGCTGCGCATCGATCCGATCTCCTATCGCGCCGAACGCGATGGAAAGTCGCTCCCGCTCAGCACGTTGGAATTCCGGCTGTTGTACTACATCGCTTCACGGCCCAACCGGGTTTTCTCCCGCGACCAGTTGCTGGATGCCGTCTGGGGCAGCGACCGTTTCGTCACGCCTCGCAGCGTGGACGTGTACGTCCGCCGCCTGCGGGAAAAAATGGAAAACGATCCTGAGAATCCGCAATATCTGAAAACCGTTCGCGGCGCTGGCTACATCTTCGAAACCAGGGCGAGTTAAGTCGTGAACTTGGGTCGAACCGGCCTTTTCTGGAAGCTGGGTCTGAATTACCTGATCCTTCTGCTCGCTGTTCTTGTCGTGGTTGACTTCTTCGCCGGCCGAATCCTTCGCGAAAGCTACATTCATGCCGCCGACGAGCGCCTGAATGCGCTGGAGCGGATCGCTAAGAGTAAGCCTCCTGTTTTCGACAACCAAACTGCGCTCGCTTCCTGGTCCACATGGATCTCGCAGAGCGGAGCGCGCGTGACCGTAATTGCCGCGAATGGCCGCGTGCTCGCCGATTCCGCTCACGACATCGAAACGATGGAGAATCATTCCAATCGGCCCGAGTTTCGCCAGGCTATGGCAACCGGCCGCGGCGAATCCGTGCGCCACAGCCATACCTTGGATCGCGATCTGGTCTATTGGGCGGAACGTTTTGATCGACCCGGTCGGGCGCCCGTCGTCGTGCGCTTCGCCAGTCCTCTGGCGCAGATCGATAGCGCATTAGCCGAGGTGCGCAAACGATTGTGGAAAACGTCGCTGGTGTTTCTCTTGCTGGCCATTGGAATATCCGTGCTTTATGCCAGGCGCTTCGCCACGCGGATCGGACGGCTTCAGGAATTCGCTCAGCGTGTGGCCGAGGGCGATTTCCGTCCATTCACGCCGGATACGCAAACGGACGAGCTCGGAAATTTGGCGCGCGCCCTGAATCGCACGGCCTCCCGCTTAAGTGCGACGATCGGCTCTCTCACGGATGAGCGCAACCGCTCCGCGGCAATTCTTCGCAGCATGACCGAGGCCGTCGCGGTCATCGATGCGCGCGGGCGCATCACGTTCTGCAATCAGGCGTTTGCGAACATCTGGAACATCCGCACCGTCGAAGCAACCGCCGGCCTCGCCATCGACGAAGTCCGTCACCCGGACGTTCTGGAATGGATTCGGATCGCACTCGCGGGCCAGGAAGCCTCGGGAGAGATTTCTATCGGTACTGCCCAGCCACGGACCTTTGCGGTGATGGCCGCTCCGCTTTCACTGTCACGAGGCGGCCCCGACCTGATGGAGGCGCAGGCGCCTTCCAGCGCGGCCGGGGCGGTGCTCGTGTTTCACGAAATCACCGGCATTCGGCGTCTCGAACAGGTGCGAAAAGATTTCGTAGCCAACGTCTCCCATGAACTTCGTACGCCCCTGACCGCCATTCAAGGTTTTGCCGAGACGCTCTTGCACGGCGGCCTCGAAGATCAACAAAACAACCGCCGTTTCGTCGAAATTATTCGCAATCATGCAAGCCGCCTTTCGCGGCTCATGGACGATCTCCTGAAGCTGTCCAGAATCGAAGCCGGAAAACTGGCCATGGATTTGCAAGCTGTTGATGTCGCCGATCTCATCCGCTCGAATGTCGAATTGGCGCAGAAAGCCGCCAGGGAAAAGCGAGTTTCCTTGAACGCAGTCATGCCCTGCGCTGGTTTCCCGCCGGTCCGGGGCGATGCGGGTCTGCTCCGCGAAGTTCTGCGCAATTTGGTCGATAACGCCATCCAATACACGCCCGCGGGCGGGCGCATCGAAATCAGCGCGGCGCAAAAGCTGGGCCTTGCCGTCGTTACCGTCACCGACACTGGCATTGGAATTCCCCAATCCGACCAGGCCCGTATCTTTGAACGTTTTTATCGCGTGGATGCCGCGCGCTCTCGTGAGGTAGGCGGCACCGGTCTGGGCCTCGCCATCTCCCGGCATATTGTGGAGGCGCACGGCGGGGAGATCTGGGTAGAGAGCGCGGTCGGCGTTGGCTCGAAATTCCATTTCTCCATTCCGCTCGCCGCGTAGCTCGTTTCCCCAGAATTTCATCGCAACGTAATCCCCCCGCAATCTCTTTCGTCCAGTGTCATCTGGCAGCCCCAGCCATAACGGAATGGCGGGAACAGGGAAGGAGGCAGCATGGGTTCCGCGGCGAGCGTTCCAATAAATGTGTACGCGACGGCGCTTGAAAGCTATCTGGTATCGATGGCAAAAACCGTTGAAGCGTCGGTCAGCCGGTCGTTTGAGGCCTTATTGACCCACAGCGAAGAGGCCGCGAGCGATGTTTTCACTAAAGAGCCGCGCATCAATGAAATGGAAATCATAATCGACGAACATGCCGTGCGCCTGCTTCGCGGCGGCAACCTGCCCGATAATGAAGTCCGCCATATCGTCTCGACCTTAAAGATCAACAACGACCTCGAGCGCATGGCCGATCTGGCCGTAAACATTTGCCAGCGCGCCATTTCCCTGTCGCAAATGCCTGCCGTAGAGCCCCCTCAGGAGCTGGAGCCTATGGCCGGCTCGGTTCGCGCCATGGTAGCGCGCGGCCTGGGTGCGCTGATCCATCGGAACTTGACTCTCGCGAACGAAGTGCTCGAAAGCGAGCCTGCCATTGACGGCCAGCGCGACCAAATCGTCGATGCATTGTTGTCTTCCGCAAAGCAGGAGCCGTCTCTGGTGGCGGCGAATATCCAGTACATTTTGGCCGTCCGGCATCTCGAACGTGTCGCGGACCACACTACCAACATTGCGGAAGACGTCGTGTTCTGGCTGCGCGGTATCGATATTCGCCATGGCCGAAATTCCTCTGAAACGCGCGACGCCGGATACCCTGCTTCGTAACACGAGCTTTATCTGCACGTTCCCGCCGCATGATGCCGAAAGTCCCGAAGGTTGCCTCGTTTAACCTCGTATTCTTGGCCCTGTAACCTGGCTGTAACAATCCAGAAACACAATTGCTGCAACGGGAGCCGTCACAGCCGGAGTGGCTGGTCCCGGAGTGCCTTGTCCCGGAGCGCCCAGTCGATGATGCGCGTTTCTCCTGATGGACCGTCTGCGCCGTCACTGCTCCACTTGCGCGGCCCCGGCGCATCGATGCGCCGAGTGCCAGCTCGCTTCAAAAACTTAAGATTAGTTGACCGTTCGTTAACGATGCCGCAACAATCCCAGACACATAATCTCTCCCACAAACGGGTATTTCGGTTCGTTCCAGCTAGTTCGCGCTGTCCATCCTTCCTTCGGGAGGGGATGGTCAGGACCGCCCTGCGGTCAAGACGAAAAACACATTTGAAAGGGAGGGAATGTGAGCAAGAACAGTAAGCTTCGTTTTATTTCTATGTTGTGCGCTGGGGTTCTTGCCTTAGGTATCGTTACATTTTGTTCGTTCGGCCAATCGACGTCGGGCACCATTACCGGCGCGGGCAGCACCTGGGTCTATCCGCTAGTGGCAAAGTGGTCCGCAGCCTACGAGTCCCAGACCGGCATGAAGATCAACTATCAGTCCATCGGCTCAGGCGGAGGAATCGCGCAAATCAAGGCAGGAACGGTAGCTTTTGGCGCCAGCGATATGCCGCTGAAGCCCGACGATCTAAAAGCTGCCGGGCTCATCCAGTTTCCCACCGCGGTGGCTGGCGAAGACTTGGTCTACAACCTTCCGGGAATCAACCCCGGCCAGATCATCCTGAGCGGCCCTGTCGTCGCGGACATCTACCTCGCGAAAATCAAGAAGTGGAACGATCCGGCCATCGCGAAGCTCAACCCAGACTTGAAACTGCCTGGCGTGGATATCACCGTCGTGCACCGCTCTGACGGTTCTGGAACCACCTTCACGTTCGCTGACTATCTCTCCAAGGTCAGCCCCGAATGGAAGGACAAGGTTGGCGCCAACACGTCTCTCGCCTGGCCGACCGGGGTAGGTGGCAAAGGGAACGAGGGCGTTGCCTCTTACGTGCAGCGCATTCCCGGCTCGATCGGTTACGTCGAGTACGCCTACATTCTGGAAGGTCGCCTCTCCTGGGCTCGCATGGTTAACGCGGATGGTAAAGTTGTCAGCCCCAGCCTGAAGGGCTTTCAGGACGCCTCAGCGCACGTGAACTGGTCCAAGGCGCAGGATTTTTACGTGATCCTCACCGACCACGCCGGCGCGGATACCTGGCCGATTTCGGGCTGCACGTGGCAGATTCTGCGCAAAAACGCGCCCGAAGCCACCAACAAGGACGTGATGAAGTTCTTCGATTGGGGATTCGAGCACGGGCAACAAATGGCCGAATCGATTTCCTTCGGCCCGCTGCCCGCGAGTACCGTCAAGGCCATCAAGTCCTACTGGAAAAATCAGCTCGGCTACAGCCTGTAAATCCAGGGCGGAAGGGTCCGTGAACTTCCATCGTCCCAGTAAGAGAAGCGCATGAACGGCTCAAGCAGCGCGATTACGGTTGGCAGCGGACCCGCATCCCAAGAACCAAAAGTCGCCGGCAGGCAGTGGCGCCTGCCGGTCGATTTCTTGTTTCACCAGCTGACGGTATTTGCGGCGTTTCTGGCTGCGGCGGCGCTTTTTGCCACCGTCATCGCCATTGCCTACGACAGCCGGATCTCCATTCGCGCGTTCGGCCTCTGGCGCTTCCTGATATCGAGCGAGTGGAATCCAGTAACACAAACGTTCGGCGCCTTCCCGTTCATCGTCGGCACGTTGGTGAGCTCGGCCATCGCCATGATTCTCGCCGTACCAGTCAGCTTTGGCGTAGCCGTCTTCATTGCCGAAATTGCCCCTGGCTGGATCAAGAGGCCGGTCGCCGGAGCGATCGAATTGCTTGCAGCCATCCCCAGCATCGTGTACGGCCTGTGGGGACTTCTCGTATTCGCGCCCGTATTCAGTCAAATCGAGCCGTGGATCAGCCAGTATCTCGGAGCCATCCCCGGCATCGGCCTCCTGTTTCAGGGTCCGCCGGTGGGAATTGGCATGCTGACCGCCGGGATCGTACTGGCCATCATGATCCTGCCCTACATCTCGTCGATCATGCGCGACGTATTCATCGCCGTGCCGCCTGCGCTGCGCGAATCGGCCTATGCGATGGGAGCCACCACCTGGGAAGTCGCTTGGAATATCGTTCTGCCGTACACGCGCTCCGCCGTTATCGGCGGCGTTTTTTTGGGTCTGGGCCGCGCGCTCGGCGAAACAATGGCCGTAACCTTCGTGATCGGCAATAGCAACGCGCTCTCCGCAAGTTTGCTGATGCCGGGCGCGACCATACCGTCGGTCCTCGCTAATGAATTCACCGAAGCGACCACTCCCCTCTATCTCTCTTCGTTGATCTACCTCGGTTTGCTTCTCATCGCCGTTACCCTCGTCGTCCAGGTGCTTGCCGTCCTCTTGGTTCGACGCCTCGGCCGCCGCGAAGGAACAGCAACATGAAGCGCGTCGTAAGGCGGCGTTACGTTATCGACGTCGTGAGCAAAATCCTCATGGGCTCGGCGGCGGTAATTGGTGTGTTTTTCCTCTTCTGGATTATCTGGACGACTCTGAAATTCGGCGTCTCCGGTTTGCATTGGGATCTGTTCATTAAGGACACGCCGCCGCCCGGCACCGATGGCTTCGGCTTGCGCAACGCCTTCGTCGGCAGCCTGGTGCTCTTGGGCGTGTCGCTCCTGATTGGCGTTCCAATCGGCTTGATGGCCGGCACTTGGCTGGCGGAGTATGGGTTTCGCAGTCGCACCGCCAATGCCGTCCGCTTTATCAACGACATCATGCTCAGCGCACCGTCGATCGAAATCGGCTTATTCGCCTACGCGATCGTCGTCGCTCCCATGGGACATTTTTCCTCGCTGGCTGGCAGCGTCGCCTTAGCCGTGCTGATGATTCCCATCATCGTTCGCACCACCGACGAAATGCTCGGCCTCGTCAGCAGCGACATGCGCGAAGCCGCCATCGCATTGGGAGCCCCCAATTTC
>JAGWRH010000195.1 GCA_028876695.1 Acidobacteriota bacterium
AAACCGTCTTGCCTCAGAGTCGCGATAAATTAGTCGTAACATATGAACGATGACTGCTTCACGGGGCTGCTCTGAGACGTCGACATGAAAAATCGGCCGGATATCAGTTAAAATGCGGGCGCCGACAAAAATCCGCTCGTGCTGCGTCAGGATGAAACCCGCCTTCGCAGCTGTTCCTACCGTGTCCTCAAGGGAAAGGGCGGCTACAAGGAAGTTTCGGACTTTTGTCCATTGTGCCTCTGGTTGTTCTTTCGAGAAGGCACCGGCGCGCTTAAATGCGACAGAAACCTCCTGATCGACAAAAGCTTCTGTCGGTGCCTGCTGGGCGTCTTTCGTTAAATAAAGGCCAGCTAACACTTGACTGAGACCCAGGACCAGATCTTTCGGCAAGCCGACCCGCTCTGAAACTGTTTCAGAAAAATCGTATATGTTGTACTGCGCCCCGGCGCTCTTGAGAGCTTCGAGGAATCTTGCTATCTCAGTGTCAGGCAGCTCAAGAAGCCTTTTAACGTACTCGATCTGCTCTTTCGGAACTCGCAGAGGCATCGTTTATCATCCTAGTGGCGAGGCAGAGTTTACGTCAATAAGGGCGTTGCCGCAAAGGTCGTAAGCATCTACCGATCGACTCTTCGGCGACAAACCGGATGAAAGTTCTAAAGTCCAATTATTGACCTATTGAGCTGCTTTGCCAAGAAAGCTGTTTGCGATTGTGGCGATGCGTGCGGCGCAAGCGGGCTCGGAGCCCGGGGATTTGAGCGCGGCGCGGAAATAGTCCGCGGCGGCGGCGTGGCGGCCGAGTTCAGCATTGAGGTTGCCGACGAGCAGGAGAAAGACGGGATTCTGCGGATACTCGACCGCGAGCGGCTCGGCGATAGAGAGTGCTTGGTCGTAGTGAAGATCGTAGGTGCGCAGATTCTTGGCGAGGTAAAAGCGCGCGACGACCGGCAGGAGCACGCCACGTTGCATGCCGATCTCCAACTGGCGAACGCCCTCTTGCTTGCTGCCTCCGGGAATGCCCATGAAAATGCGGAGTAGTTTGACGATGGGCGAGAGCGTATCGACGTAGTAGTTGTACAGGCCGAGGCCGACATCGGCATCGGCGAGATCGGGATCGAGACGAAGGGCGTGAATAAATTCGGAACGCGCGCGGACGCCGGTGCGGGCCGCCTTGCGACGTTCATCGCGGAGGCCGTAGAGACGCGACTGGAGCGCCCAGCCCATGCCGGCGTAGAGATGCATTTCGGCGGAATCTTGCCTGGCCATCTGGGCGTTTGCGAGTTGGACGACTTTTTCGGAGAGCATGAGATAGGCGTCGCCGTCTGGTCCCTTGCCGCCCTTCCACGCGTCCACGATGCCCCACTGCACTTCGCATGAGGCGCAGTAGATCTTCCACCACAGCGCTTCGGCTTCGATGGCATAGCCGAGCGGGTCTTGCGGGTCCGACTGCTCGATGGCGCGCGCGGCGTTGATAGCAGCGTCGGGATCGCCGGAATAGATTTGCGTGAGCGCCTGAGCAGCTTCGGGCGGAAGGGCGATGCCACGAGCATGCGCGGGAGGGCTCGCGAGAGCAATGATGAACCCCAGGAGCGCAGTCGGTCGCAAGAAGTACAGGCGGAGCATGCGCGTCATTTTACTCGCTTGACCCAGCCGGCCAACCATGCGGCGGTGACGTACATGCAGAAACATTCGAGCGCGAAGGGCAGAAATCCGAGGAAGCCGACGACGGGCATCTCGAAGATTTTTTCGCGCTGCATCAATGGAAACGTATAGCGCCATTTGGCCGCCGCCCAATAGTTCCAAAATTCCCAAAGCCAGCCGCAAACCCATCCCGCGAGAAAAAATCCGCAGGCGCGGCGGCGGAAGCCTTCGGAAAAATCGCCGATGAACGAAGGCAGATGGAGCCAGTGGTTCAGCGGATCGAGCAACAGAAAGAACCCGATCCACACGATGCCGAAGAGATACGCGCCGGTATGCGGCGGCAGCGCCACGGGCACAATCAGGCAGGCGGCGCCGATTGCGACTAGAACGATTTCGCCGTTGCGCGAGATCCGCCAGGGGCGGCCGGGGAGCGGCGGAAGAATGGCCTGGATCAAGTCGGAGGTTTCGAAAATGGCGGGGAAAATCGTGGCAAAAGACCAGCCGTAGCCAAGGAGCGCGGAAGGCCACTCGCGGGGCACGCCGACGTAGGTCCAGTTGTGCAGGCGGAGGTTGTAGGCTTCGAAAATGAGCCACAACGGAATCGAGAGCAGGGCGATACGGCCCAGAACAAGAGGCGCGTCGTTCAATCGCGAGCGGCCGCTGATGGCGAGGACGGCGGCATCGGCGACGAGGATGTAGGCGGTCCAGGCGATGGGCGTGAAATAAGTCGCCACAGGGTCGACGCCGCGGAACATGAGAACTTCCGCGCAGACGAGCGACGCAATTCCCATCCAGCCGTACAGCGGATACAGGCGGTGGCGGCGCGAACGGAAGTAGCCGGCGATCAACAGCGCGGCGGTGAGAGCGGTGATGCCGATGCCAATGGCGATTCCGTGCGGAATCATCTACAGGTAAACCCCAGCGCGAGGAAACGGCGCGCGGATGTCGCCGGTCAAGGCGTTCCTCCTGGAAGTGCACGGCGTATGGTATCGCAGGTCGGGGCAGCCTGCCTGTGGCCGGGCGGTGTGCCGGAGGCGGGCCAGGTGTACGTGCGGGAGGCAGGTTTTCGGGCGGTGCGCGCGGGTTTCTTGTTATGCTCTTCCACCCCAAAGAGGAAGACCGCTTTGGGGACCCCGGCTTCTACCTCCCAAGCCGAAGTTCCGGTGAGAACCCGGCGAGCACGATTAGGGAATTAGCGGCCCGCGCATGACACGAGCGCTGACCGCGATGCTTACGAGCACGGTTGCCGACGAGTAGCGGCGCAATCCGAAGCATTAAATGAGTGAATCGGAAAAACTCGAACGCGGGCTGGGGCTGGTCGAAGCGACCTCGCTGAACATGACGTTCATGGTCGGCATAGGTCCGTTTGTGGTGATTCCGTTTGTGATTCAGGAGATGCACGGCGGAACGCAGAGCCTGGTTGCATGGGCCGCGGGCGCGGTGCTGGCCGCCTGCGACGGCTGCATCTGGGCGGAGCTTGGCGCGGCGATGCCGCAGGCGGGCGGCAGCTATGTTTTTTTGCGCGAGGCGTATGGTCCGGCGCGCTGGGGCCGGCTGCTGGCATTTCTGTACATCTGGCAGACGCTGTTTCAAGGGCCGCTGAGCATCGCATCCGGCGCGCTGGGCTTCGCGGATTATTCGGCGTATCTGGTGAACCGGTCGAGCTGGCTCACGCGGGCAATCGCGGGTACGGCGTCGGCGCTGCGCGTGCACGCGGACAATATTGTTGCGGCCGCGATCCTGCTGATCGTGATCGGGCTGCTCTATCGACGCATCACGCAGATTGGGAAGATTTCCATCGTTTTCGCGGTCGCCGTTGTTGGGACGATCCTTTGGATCATCTGGGGCGGCGCGGCGCATTTTCGGGCGGACCGCGTGTTCGATTTTTCGGGCGGCGGCTGGAATCTCTCGATTTTCTTCTTTGCGGCGCTGGGGCACGGGACCGTGCAGACGATCTACAGCTATTTGGGCTATTACAACGTGTGCAACCTGGGCGGCGAGATGAAGAGACCGGAACGGAATATTCCCGCGGCGATCTTCATTTCGATCCTGGGCATCACCGGGCTGTACCTGGCGATGCAGATGAGCATCCTGAGCGTGATTCCGTGGCGCGAGGCGGCGAAATCGACGTTCATTGCCAGCACGTTCATCGAGCGCGCCTACGGGAGCCATTGGGCCACGCTGGCGACGGTGATGATCCTGCTCACGGCGCTGGGATCGGTCTATTCGGCGATGCTTGGGTATTCGCGCGTGCCGTACGCGGCTGCGCTGGACGGGAATTTTCTTTCGGCGTTTGCGCGGGTGCATCCGAAGAAGCATTTTCCGCACGTGTCGCTGGTGGCGATGGGGCTGGCGGCGATTGCGTTCAGCATGGCGTTCAGCCTGATTTCGGTGATCAAGGCCATCCTGGCGATGCGCTGCCTGATCCAATTCGCGGCGCAGGGGATTGGGCTGATTTTGCTGCACCGTCGCGATTCGCGACGAGGCTGGACCGGGCGTTTCCCATTTCGCATGTGGCTGTATCCGCTGCCGGTAATTATCGCGGTGATTGGATGGATCGGGATTTTCATTTCGACCGGGCGAATCGCCATGTTGGCGTCGGTGGGGGCGGCGACCGCGGGTATTCTTGTATATTTGACGCGCGCCCGATGGGCGCGGCAATGGCCGTTTGTGGGACAGGAGGTTGCTCCGTGAACGAATTGCAGAGCGCGGGCCGGCGAGTGGTTTCGATCAGGGCGCTGCGCCGCTGGCTGTTGGTGGGATTGGCTGCGCTATCGGCGGGGCTGGCGGCCGGGGCGCCGATTGCAGCGCAGTCGTTGCAGGAAACGGTGCAGGCGATCGACAAGAGCCGCGTCGATACGAGGATTCTTTTCATAACGGCCCATCCCGACGACGAATCGGCGAGCATGCTCTCCTATCTTTCGCGGGGTTTGAACGCGGATGTGGCGCTGCTGACGCTGACGCGCGGGCAGGGCGGACAAAACGCGATCGGTCCGGAGCAGGACGGACAGATGGGCGTGATCCGGACGACGGAGCTGCTGGCGGCGGATTCGCATTACGGGGTACATCAGTATTTCACGCGCGCGGTGGACACCGGGTTTTCGAAGAGCCCGGAGCGCACCATGAAAATCTGGGGCCCGGTGATTCCTCTCGAAGATATGGTGCGGGTGATTCGAACGTACCGGCCGAATGTGGTGATCAACGGATGGGGCGGAGTGCACTTCGGGCACGGGCAGCATCAGGCCAGCGGGATTTTGACGCCCGAGGCGGTAGCAGACGCGGCCGATCCGACGAAATTTCCGGACCAGATTGCCGAGGGGCTGAAGCCGTGGAAAGCCGGGCTGGAACTGCGGCCGGCGGGATTTTACTCGTTTAACGCCGCGCCTAGCGCTCCGAGCGGCGCGGTGCAGTTGCCGGTGGCGGAGGTTTCGCCCTTGTGGGGGAAGAGCTACATCGAAATCGGCATGGAGGGACACGAGCAACACCGCTCGCAGGGAACGCCCTCTCTTTTCGGAAACCCATTTTTCCGGCGGCCGGTATATTTGATCGCGGAGCGCGGAGAGGAGGCGGGCGGCGGATTCGATTCCAAGTTGCTGGCGCAGCCGATCACCTCACTTGCCGAGCGCTTCCCACAATTTCGCGAGACGCTCGCGCCGGCGCTGGCTACAGCGGACAAGCTGCTCGGCGAGGCGGCGAAATCGGCGCGGGATCTCGATCGGCCGGAGGCGGCGCTGGAACTGGTAACCGCCGCCAAGCAGATTGCGTCGCTGAGGGACAAGATTTCCAGCTCCGAAGATGGCACGACGCCGGACGTGCTGAGCGAATTAGCGGGCATTCAAGACCGCATCAATACCGCGCTGATCGACGATCTGGCGCTGCCGATCGATGTGCAAGCGGATCGGCACGAACTGGTGGCAGGCGAAGGATTCACGGTGACGGTGAGCTTCCTCGATAGGCCGGCCGCGCCGTTTGAGTGGAGCGTCGATGGAACGAGCCTGCTGCTGCCGACCGGGTGGACGGCGACGCTCGAGGGCGGCAACACGGAAGGCAAAAGTTACTTATTTCACGTGTCGATTCCGGCGGGCGCAACGCCGCCGACCGCTCCGGTGGACGCGATCCTGCCGTTTCCGCCGCCGCTGGTGCGCGTGGACGTGCACGCGAGCGTGGATGGCTACAATTTCAGCATCCGCCAGCCGGTTGAAAACTCGGTTGCGAACACGACGGGGGTGGACACGTACTCGCTGGAACTGATTCCGGCGGTCACGCTAACGGTGGAACCGACCGAAGTGATGCGCCCGGTGAAACACGCGTCGCAAGCGTTCGAACTGCTGGCGCGCGTGCGTTATCACGGCACCGAGCCCGCGAAGGTGGCGATCGGCATGGACGCGCCGCAGGGCTGGACTGTGCAGCCGATCGCGCCATTGGATTTCTCGGGACCCGGCAACCAGTTGATCAAATACGTGGTGCGCCCGCCGGCGGAAATCACGACAGGCGCGTATGCGCTGCATCCGTTCGCGCGTCTTGGCGAGCAGACGTTTCGCACGTCCGTGGAGCCGCTGCCGAGCTTGCCGACGCGAGATTGGAGCGAGCCGGACGATGCCACGGCGCACGTGCTCGATTTGAACGTCCCGCGGGGGCTGCGCGTGGGCTATATCGCGGGCGATAACGACCTGGTGCCCGATACGCTTCGCAATATCGGCGTGCAAGTGGATATGCTCAGCGAAGTGCAGCTGGCGTTTGGCGATTTGAGCCAGTACGACGCAATCGTCGTGGGGATTCGAGCGTATGAGCTGCGCCCGGACGTGATGGCCGCGAACGCGCGACTGCTCGATTACGTGAAGAACGGCGGGACGCTGGTGGTCGAATACGAGCGCGATTTTGCGTGGAACCGCTACAAGCCGGCGCCGTTTCCGGCCGGCATGGCGCAGCAAGCCGTGCGCGTGACGGATCCGAACTCTCCCGTGCGTTTCGCGATTCCCGGCAGCCCGCTCTTGAACGAGCCGAACAAAATCACCATCGCCGATTTCCAGGGATGGGTGCAGGAACGCGGATTGTATTTCTGGAGCACCTGGGACTCGCGCTATCAAGCGCCGCTTGGCCTGACGGACGAGGGCGAACCGGAGGCCACCGGCGGGCTGGTTTACGCGCGCGACGGGAAGGGCCTCTACATTTACACCGGCCTGGATTTCTTCCGCGAGCTGCCGGCGGGAGTACCGGGCGCGTACCGGCTTTTCGTGAATTTGCTCAGCCAGACGGTGCATCCGAGGCAGCCGCGGTAGAGCCAGCCGCACGCTTTGCTGGCGCGGCGGCGCGATGCTTCGGGGAGCCCGCATCTGCTTGCAGCATTGCGCACACGCGCCGCCTATTGCAGCCTTCCCGCGCTCAAGCCGCATGCTATGCTGCGTTCGCATCAGGAGGAACGCGCGGATGCGAAAGAGTATGACTCGCTTTGTTGGGACACGCGGCAGCGGGGCAATTCTGGCAGCCGTTCTGGCGTTCTCGCTGGCTTCGCCGGCTTGCGCCAAGCAGAAAAACAAAAAGAAAAAATCATCCGATCAGTCGAGCCAGTCGAATCCCGTGCCGCTGCCGCCTCAGCCGGATTCCGAGCAGATCAACACAGATATCGGGCAGATGCTGGCGGCGTTTCAATTAGGCGATGTCGATGAGATGCACAAGTATTACGCGGACAACGCCACGTTCGTAAGCGGCGTATGGGAGCCTCCGGTGGCCGGCTGGGTGAACTACGCGCCGCTCTTCAAGCGCCAATGGACGGCGTACCAATCCATCCAGTTGATCCGGAAGAATACGTACGTTTACACGCACGGCGACGCGGCGTGGGCCGCGTATCAGTGGGAATTCGACGCGATGTCGAATGGACAGCCCTTCCAGGCGCGCGGGCAAACGACGCTGGTTTTCAACAAAGTTGGCGATAAGTGGCTGATCGTTCACAACCACACATCGGAAATCTGCCAGCAGTGTCCGGTCGCTCCGCCGATGAGCCGCACGCCGGCAGCCAATGCGCCG
>JAGWRH010000196.1 GCA_028876695.1 Acidobacteriota bacterium
AGCACCCTCACCTGCCAAAACTTCAATTTCGGCGGCGGGTCCACGACGTGCTCAATATTCGATCCGAATAACGGCATGACCTACTCCAACGGAGCGAATACGCCTAACAATTTGTCTCTCGGGTCTTACGCGTTCACCTGGGTTTTTCCAACGGCAGTGACGGGAAACTTCAATATTGCGTGGTCGTCCTTTTCGGGTTCGGGGTACACGGGTTGTATCGCCGGGAGTCCAACCTGTTCACCTACACCTTCGCCCGAGCCTTCGACTTTATCGCTTCTCGCTGCAGGCTTGTTTGGCCTTGCGGCCACCGGTTTTGGGAGAGCTAAGGCCGCCGCATAAGATCGCACGCAAGACGCAACGACTCCGCTTGCGATAAAACCGCACCTCGCCCTCCAGATATTTCGGCAACCGGACGTCCGCTTCCAGTGTGCCAGCGGACTTGCGAAAAGTTTCCGATCCGGCGGCGCAGGACAAGTGGATTCAGAAAGAAAAGCGGCCGGAGACAAGCCAGCGATGGTTCTAAGTGTGAAACCGCGTTGGAGCGATCTGCATGCCGGCGGCTGACGAAAACTGCAACCGATCGTGGAGCCGCGCGCGGCCAAAACCCAAGCCGGGCGTCAAGAAGACCTGTTTTGCGCCCGCATTCTTGCCAGTGTCGTAGAACGTCGAGTTCACTTCCGCTTCGGGCCAAAGCTTCCATCCAGCTTCGTACTGCACGGCACGGCATGACGCGCCGCGCCGCGGCGATTCTAAAATTGAGTCGCCGGAGCGGGTCGCCAAAGCCGGCCGGCGGGCCGTTGGGCGATTGCGCGTAATACGTGGGTACGCCAACTAACAATTGCGTGCGAGAGGTCGGGACGAACTCGAAGCCTTGATTCCCGCTCAGCTGCGAGCCGCCCTCGCGCGAATGTATTAGATTGAATACATTGACAATGACAGCGTCACGGTCTATTTACAGGGGTTGCGATTTGCGGCGCGGCCGCATCTGATTGGGTGTTTGCAAGGATGGAGGATGGCGATGGTCATCGATGTTCACGGGCATCTTACCGCTCCGGATTCACTGTACGTTTACAAGGCCAACATCCTTTCGCATCGGGGGTCGCACGGCCGCGGGCAAGTGGAAGTGAGCGACGACGAAATGATGGCGTTCCTGACGAAGCCCACCTTCGGCACCGGCAAATCGCACCTTGACCTGCTCAAAGAAGTCGGCACGGATATGCAGATGCTCTCGCCGCGCCCGTTTCAGATGATGCACGCGGAAAAGCCCGCCAAGGTTTCGCAATGGTTCATCGAGGAGTGCAACAACCTGGTGGCGCAACAGTGCCGATTGTTTCCCGGTGTGTTCCGGGGCATCTGCGGTTTGCCGCAAGCGCCCGGAATAAGCCCGAAAAATTGCGTGGACGAGCTGGAGCGGTGCGTGAAAGGTTTCGGGTTTGTCGGATGCCTGATCAATCCCGATCCGAGCGAAGCGACGAACTACGACACGCCCGGGCTAGGCGACGAATTCTGGTATCCGCTGTATGAGAAGTTGGTGGAGCTGGACGCGGTCGGGTACATTCACGGCGCGGGCTGCCGTTCGCAGCGGCACAGTTACTCGCTGCACTTCCTGAACGAAGAAACGATCTCGGTGATTTCACTGGTTAATTCGCGCGTGTTCCAGGATTTTCCGAAACTGAAGCTCGTCTGCTCGCATGGAGGCGGCGCGGTTCCGTACCACATCGGCCGGTTCATCGCGCCGACGCTGCGGCGTACCAGTTCGCTGACGGCGGGACCGGCCGGCGGACACGGCGGATTTCTCGACAAGCTGCGCAATATGTATTTCGATACGGTGCTTTATACGCCGCTCGCCTGCGAGCTGCTCATCAAGACGGTTGGAGCGGACCGCTGCGTCTTCGGCACCGAGCGCCCTGGAGTGGGCACCGCGAAAGACCCGAAAACCGGGAAATGGATGGACGACGTGAAGTCGTACATCGACGCTTTCGATTGGTTGAGCGCGGCCGACAAAAAAACGATCTTCGAGGACAACGCGAGGAAGCTGTTCCGTCTGGGCGCAGACGCAAAAGCGGCGTAGTTCGAGCGGACTCAATTTACATCGAGAGGCAACCAAACGCATGGCTTTCCGCTACCGAGCCGACCACGTCGGCAGCTTTCTCAGGCCCAAGGAGTTGATCGAAGCGAGGCTCGCCGATCCGCCGAATCCCGCGCGGCTGCGCGAGATCGAAGATCAGGCGATTCTGCGCGTGCTGGCCAAACAAAAAGAGCTCGGCTTCGACATCTTCACGGACGGCGAGTTCCGGCGCAGCAACTTCATGGGCGATTTCACCGACGCGGTGCAGGGCTTCAACTTCATGGAGGGGCTGCGGCGCGAATGGCAAGGGCAGCAACCCGGACAGCGCATGCAGGGGCCGGTCCGCGGCATCGTGACGGAAAAACTGCGCGCGGTGCGCCCGCTGACCGGGCACGAGCTACCGTTCCTGAAGCAGCACAGTCCCGGCGACATCAAAATGACGCTGCCGAGCGCCACGCAATTTCCGGCCATCGCGTTCAAATTCGGTGTGAGCGACGCAGTTTACAAAGACCACACCGCATTGCTGTGGGACATCGTCGAAATTATCAAGGCGGAAATGGCGCGGCTGGCGTCCGAAGGCGTGAAGTACATTCAAATCGATGCGCCGCGCTACAGCTACTACATGGATCCCAAATGGCGCGACTGGATTCGCGAGAACATGCGCATGGATCCTGAAGCCGCGCTCAGCGAAGCGGTGAAGGCCGATAACGCATGCATGAAAGCCGCGCGCAGGCCCGGCGTCACGCTGGCGATTCACCTCTGCCGCGGCAACGCGCGCAGCCACTGGTACGCAGCGGGCGGATACGACGCCGTGGCGGAAAAGCTGTTCGGCACGCTGGAAGTGGACCGCTTCCTGCTCGAATATGACGATCCGCGCTCCGGCACGTTTGAGCCGCTGCGTTTCATCCCGCGCGATAAAGTGGTCGTGCTGGGATTGATCAGCTCCAAACTGGCGCAGATCGAAATGCAAGACGACGTGATCCGGCGCATCCACGAAGCGGCCAATTTTTTCCCGCTCGAAAATCTGGCGCTCAGCCCGCAGTGCGGGTTCGCCTCGGTGCTGGAGGGCAACGCGCTGAGCGAGGACGAGGAGTGGGCCAAGATGCGGCTGGTGGCGGAGACGGCGCGGCGCGTCTGGAGCTAAGATTTCTGCCGCACGGGCAGATGGAGGGTCGCATGGCAAAGATCGTACTGGGCGTCGGGTCGTCGCATGGCCCGATGCTTTCCACGCCACCCGATCAGTGGCACCTTCGCGGAGAAGCCGATCGCAAAAATACCCGGCATTTCTATCGCGGCGAAATGTTCGATTATCCGAAGCTGCTCGCGGCCCGGCAGCCCGGTTTCGGCGACGCGATCACTCCCGCCGAACGTCAGAAGCGCTTTGACGCCTGCCAGCGGGCGCTCGATGCGCTGGCTGCGAAATTCGCGGAGGTGAAGGCGGATGCGGTGGTGATCGTGGGCAACGATCAGCGCGAACTCTTCACTGATGAAAATACTCCCGCGATGCTCGTCTTTGCGGGCGAAACAATCGAAAATATTCCGGAAACCGAGGAAGCCAAGGCCAAAATGCCTCCCGGAATCGCGATTGCGGAGGCCGGCCACTGCCCGCCCGGCGGCGCGGAGTATCGCGGCGCATCCGATCTGGCGAAGCACCTCGTTGCGTCGCTGATCGACCAGGAATTCGACGTATCCGAATCCTCGCGACTGCCCAAAGTGAACGGACACGAGCATGGGATCCCGCACGCGTTCGGCTTTCTCTACCGGCGGATCATGGTCGATAATCCGGCGCCGAGCGTGCCGTTGTTTCTGAATGCGGGCATTCCCGATAATCGCCCGAAGATTGCCCGCTGCCTGAAATTCGGTCCCGCGTTGACGAAAGCGATCGAAAGCTGGAAGGAAGACGCCAGGGTCGCGGTCTTCTGCTCCGGCGGGTTGACGCATTTTGTGATCGACGAAGATCTGGACCGCCGCGTGATCAAGGGCATGCTGGAAAAAGACGAAAAAGCTCTCGGCGCGATTCCGGAAAGCTATTTGCTCGGCAACACCTGCGAAATACGCAACTGGCTGCCCGTTTCGAGCGGAATGAATTTGCTGGGCAAGAAAATGACGCTGGTGGATTATGTCCCCTGCTACCGGACCGAAGCGGGGACCGGCAACGCCATGGGATTTGTTTATTGGCAATGATCGGCGGGGGCACACGATGAGCGGCGCTTCGGAAGCCGATCTGGTCGAACGCCTCGGGCGGCTTGATTCCTGCGCTGTTTCGGATGCGCTCGATAAGCTGGGATTGAAGGGCGCGGTCGCGGGAATCGTTCCGCTCACCTGCGTACGGCGAATCTCCGGCAGAGTGCTCACGATTCGGCTCGGCGTGGGCGAGCCGCCCCGCGGAACGCCGCGTCACATCGGTACGACGGCGATCGAAACAGCCGAGCCGGGCAACATCATCGTGGTCGAGCAGCGCAGTGGATTGAACGCGGCGGCGTGGGGCGGCATTCTTTCGCGCGGCGCGAAACTCCGCGGAATTGCGGGCACGATCGCCGAAGGTCCGGTGCGCGACGTGGACGAGGCGCGCGAAACGGATTATCCGGTGTACGGCCGCGGTGCGACGGTTTCGACGGCGCGCGGCCGCATCGTCGAGCTGGCGAATAACCAGCCCATCGCCGTGGGCGACGTGACCGTGAAAGCGGGCGACTATGCCATCGCCGATTCAAGCGGCGTCGTGTTCGTGGCGGCGGAAGAAATCGGCCGCGTGCTGCCGGCGGCCGAAGACATCGCCGCGCGCGAGGCGGCCATGACCAAAGCCCTGCTCGATGGCGAACCGATCACAAAAGTGATGGGCGCCAATTACGAAAACATGTTGCGCCGCTAAACACGCCCAACGAGGACTCTTCCCTTGCCCGATCGAGATACCGCCGTTGAACGCGCCAGCAAACTCGACACCACCAATATCAGCGACGCGCTCGACCGGCTCGGCATCGCCGGCCAATGCCTGGGGATCAAGCCGCGCGACCCGCGCTTTCGCATGACGGGCCGGGCGTTCACGCTTTTCTACGGCCCGGTGGGCAAACCGGCGGGAACCGTTGGAGAGTTTATCGACGACGTGGCGCCCGGCTGCGTGATCGCGATTGATAATGGCGGGCGCGAGAATGCGACCGTCTGGGGCAACATCCTCACCGAAGTCGCGCACTTGCGCGGCATCGCGGGAACCGTAATCGACGGCGCGTGCCGCGATACGGCGCTTTGCCGCGAACTCGGGTATCCGATTTTCAGCCGAAGCTACTCCATGCGCACCGGTAAAGACAGGGTGCAGCTCGAGGGCGTCGATGTGCCCGTTAACATTGGCGACGCGCGCGTCGCGCCGGGAGACATTCTGCGCGGCGACGCCGATGGCGTAGTAGTGATTCCGCGGCAGCACGAATTCGAAGTGCTCGAAGCGGCGGAGGATGTGTTCGCCAAGGAAGAGGCTATCCGCAAAGCGGTGC
>JAGWRH010000197.1 GCA_028876695.1 Acidobacteriota bacterium
GGAAAGTCCTTGGTGCAGGTATCGCGTTCGCTTCACCACCGCGGCCAGTCCGAAGTACATCGCGCGCAATCCCAGAACTGCAAAAATAGTTGACGAGTACGCGATGAACGCATTGCGCGTAATCGCCAGGACGGCCGGCACGGAATCGATCGCGAAGATCACGTCCATGGCTTCGATGGCCACCAGCGCCAGGAGCAGCGGCGTCGCTGCGCGGACGCCATCCGTGCGCGTCCAGAACTTGTCTCCTCGGTACGATGCTTCAATCGGGTGGATTTTGCGAACCATCCGCATCAGCCAATTGTTTTCTGGGTGGAACTCATCGCCGCCGGCCAGCATCCGAATTCCCAGGAAGAGCAGCGCCGCGCCGAAGAGGTACATGGCGAAGTGAAAATGCGAGAGCAATTGTACCCCAGCGAGAATAAACACCAGGCGCATCCCCAGCGCGGCCAGGATGCCCGTGTACAAGACGCGGTGCTGATACTGCGGCTCGATTCCGAAGGCGCGGAAAATCAGCAGAAAGACGAGCAGGTTGTCGGCGCTCAGAGATTTTTCGAGGACATACGCGGTGAAATATTCAACTCCGGCCTGGTGTCCCCGCCACGCGTAAACCCAAATGCCGAAAAGGATCGAGAGGCCGATCCAGGCGGCCGTTTCCACCAGCGCGCGCTGCAGCGTCAATTGTGCGCTTCGACGGCGCGACAACAGCAGGTCAATCGTCAACGCGATTCCCACGACTATGCTGAAGACGATCCAGTTGATGAGTTCGGGATGCACGCACGCAATCCGGCAGATCCTGCGAGTCGAACGAGTCTACACCGGCCGCAGCCTGCTTCGAATGATTTCGCGGTCGATCGAAGAGTCTCATGCACGATTGTAGAGAGCCGGATCGCACTGCCGGCAGGAGGGCGAAAATGGCCGTTACATCTTTGGTCGCGGCGGCGCCGTACCTGATCGGACAGGACTACGACTCCTATACGCCCGAGCAGCACGAAATTTGGGCCGAACTCGTCCGCCGGCGCCGCCCGCAAATCGAAGCCGCCGCTTGCCGCGAGTACCTTGAGGGCTACGCGTTCCTCGGCCTCGAAGACGACCGGCTCCCAAACCTCGCGAACATTTCCGGTCTGCTAAAACCGCGGACGGGATGGAGCGCCACGCCCGTCAGCGGTTTTTTGCCGGGCGACGCATTTTTCGAGATGCTCGCCGCGCGCATGTTTCCCACCACCACGCGGATACGCCCGCGCGACTCGCTCGATTACACGCCCGAGCCCGACATTTTCCACGACGTTTTCGGCCACGTGCCCATGCATGCGCACAAAGTGTTCGCCGATTTTCTGCGGCACTATGGCGCGGTCTGTGCCTCGCTCACTGACCACGACCTGCTCGAGCGCATCGGACGGTTGTTCTGGTACACGGTGGAGTTCGGTCTGATTCGCCAGGGTGGGAAAGTGAAAGTTTACGGCAGCGGGGTCATCAGCTCGCAAGGCGAATGCACAAATGTGCTAAAGGGCGGTTGCGATATCGCCGACTTCCGGCTCGATGATGTGCTCAATACCCCCGTGCGCGTCGATCGCATCCACACAAAGCTTTTCGCCATCGAGTCCTTCGACCAAATCTACGACGCGATGCGCCAAGCGGAAAGGCGCCTCAGCGCGGTTCGTTGATTGCTGCGATTCCGGGCGGCTGCAGCGGTGCGGACCGCAAGCCCAGAACAAACGAAAGCGGGCGCGCGGTGAATAATTCCAATATCCACGGCGCGCCCGCCCGATTGTCTCCCCGATCGGCCACAGGAGGGGGTCGGGCAGCCGATCAAAGAGCGCCAAAATTACTGGTTCACGGCTCATCTGTCTGTGATCTAGCGCACAGGTGTGAAGCGGCCGAATCGCGTGCGCCGCCCGGGTCTCTTTATCGCGAGCGCGCGGTTCTTCGAAGGAGCGGATTGGTCGCGTCGCTCAGGGGATCGCTCAGCCGAAAATGTGGTAGCAAGCCATCCCCAGAATGGTTGCTACGAGAAGGAACCCGAGCGCGATCGTTCCAATCGTTTTCAATTGTTCGTTGGCTTCGTCTCGATACACGTTTACTCTCTCCATCGGTGGTCTCTCGAGCACCCCGCCCGATTATCGCGATGTCGGCACGGGTTAAGTTCGTCGGCGTCAGTACCGGAAAGATCGGCGTTCACGGAAGTCGTCCCGGTGGCATTGCCGATGCTCAAACTAACCGGAACCGGATTCTGCACGCCGGAGAAATCCACGGGCGCGCCTTCCGCTTTGAATTCATAGCTGTTGCCGCCCAGCGGCACGATTTGCATCGACGTGTAGGCGCCGTTGATCATGCCCGCAAACACAAAGGCGCCCTGCTTGTCGCCGAGCGAGAGCTGGTGAAACAAGCCGGCCGGGATGGCGGCGGAAAATGTTCCCACCTGGAGCTTCACAACATCCGTCAATGGATTGATCCCGCTGCTGCCGGAGCTCAGCGCGAATGTGGAATTCAGCCGAAAGTGCCGACCGTCGATATCGAGCTTGGCGTTGAATGACGAAAACCCGGCGCTTTGCACCAGCTCAAACGCTCCGATATCGCATGCCGGCCCTTGAGGACGGCTTACGCCGCGCTGGTCCATCGTCACCTTCGTCGTTCCATCGGTTAGAGTGCAATTGGCTACCGGGACGCCGTCAATCGCTGGGCTGGTGGGCAGCAGCGCGATGGTGTTCGTCGATCCGCCGTTGTTCTGCAGTCCTTTCGAATCGAGCCCGGCGGCGCTCACGTTGTTCGAGTCAGTGGTCGAATTCAGGATCGCGGAGCAAGAGCCATCGTCCGAAAGATTGTAACCATCTGACGTGAGGGTACTGCCGCTCAGCGAGCAGTTTCCGCCTTTGTTATTCGCAACTAGAGTGCTCTTCAGCGTCAGGGTTCCGTTGGAATCGTCGATGCCGCCGCCGACCGTGGCCGCCGAATTGCCGGCGATCGTGCCATTGATGACCACGAGCGTTGAGCTGCTGTTTACAATTCCTCCGCCGTCGGTACCGGACGAGTTCGCGGATACGGTGCTATTGATGAGCGTGACCGTCGAACCTTGGTAGCTGACGATCCCTCCGCCCTCGCCGGCCGCCGAGTTGCCCGATACAGTGGTCCGGTTCAGCACCAGGTTGCTCTGGTCGAAATTGAAAATCCCGCCGCCGTTGTAGAGCGAAGCGGTATTTCCGGAAACGGCGCAGTCGGTCAGCTGAAGCGTGCTGGCGAAAACCATGATTCCGCCGCCGGAGGGGGCATTCCCGGCCTCGATCGTCACTCCCGAGATAGCGACCGTTGGCCCGCCGGTAACGTAGAACAACTCAGTCGCGTTATTCCCGCTGATGGCGAGATTGTTCGCGCCCGGGCCGGCGATGGTGACGCTCGTCGTCATCCATATCGTGCTGCTCAAGGTAATCGTGGCCGGGTATGTGAGGCTGAAATTGATCGTGTCCCCGGGTGCGGCAGACGCGACCGCGGCCCGCAGCGAACCCGCCCCGCTATCGGCGGTGTTTGTCACCGTGATCGTGCTACCGAGCGCCGGAAACGCCATTAACAGCACCAGGATCACCGGGATGACTACACGGAGCTGCAATCGAACCATGTGAACCCTCCCGAGTTGCTCAGAAAACTATTGACCACTGAAAGCCCGGCCCGAACACCGTGTCAGATTTACCACACCGAGCTATGTAACGTACCGTCCCGACTGGAGCGAAGGTTATGGTTCACCGGTACCCGCGTCCATAGGACGTCCGTACTGCAATCGCTCTTCGCTATTCCTTTGATGGGTAGCTACTTAAGGCGAGCCAATGCCGTGTTCGGCGTCATCGAGAATCTGACGTACGCAGCGGATCCTTCAACGGGGGGAAACTATTTGGACGAACGCGGTGCCGTTGCGGGCGCTTCGGCCGGCGGCGGAGCCAGCGTGAAGTGCCCGTTGACGACGGGGTTGCGATCCTCGCCCTCGCAGTCTTCATATACCATCCGGTGGATGGTCGTAACCCTCTCGTAGGTGCGAGATAGGTGCCAGGGCTTGGTCAAATTGACCGGGTCGATCACCGTCATCTGATCCTGCAGGTGGTTCTTATCGACCATGCGAAGGCGCTCGATGAAATGCGCCTGCGGGCTTAGGAATGTAATCAGCAGGCTCTGCTCGATTCCGCCAAAGGCTAGGATGGGCGTGCCTTCGTGAGCGCCGAAACCAGACGGAGCCGTTACGGCAATCGTATCAATCACCAGCGTCTGGCCTTCCCAGTGACCAATCGAGTCGCCCCAGGCGGTTGCCCACAGGTCGTCCTTGCCAGGATGCTGCCGTCCGTCCGTGTAAACGGTGCGAATCTCGCGGCTGGAAAAGATCAACGCCGTCTCCTTCGGAGAGGGCACAACCTCAAACATTAATGGCGAGTCGAGCATGATGGCCGGATAGCCGAAGGTGCATGCGGCCACGGCGCCGCCAGGATTTGCCCCGTGAAGCACAGCTTCCATTTCTTTGCGTTCAGCAGCTTGAATCTTGTCGATCTTCGCCTGCAGGGCGGGATTGTTGGGTGGTGACCAGTCCATTTCCTTCAGGACCTTGTTGAGCGAATCGTCGAATCCTCCATCTGGGTTGGGCGTAGCGCCGATTTGCTGCCATTCGCCGCTCCAGTCCGGCAAGTTTGAGGTAGGGCCTTCAGATGAGGCGCCCCTCGTGGCGCCGGTGCTCGCGAGAAAGCCGATGAGCAAGGTCGCGGCGAGTGCTGCGCCTGCCGCCGATCTGCGTTGGTTCATCTCCCTGGACCTGGAGGCGGTGCGCCCAGTAACGGTCCGGTGGGTCCGGTGCCTGATAGATACTCACCGCCCTTTTCATTGCTGTGCAGCGGGTGGATAACGATGGTCACCTCTTCACCCGGTTTCAGCGTCCCGGGACGCCACCCGGCTCGCGACAGATGCTCCGGGCTGGTCATCTCGATGCTCCACTCGTCCTCGCCGCCGGCGTCATTCTTTACCAGCAATTGAATGAACACGTGCGGATTCGTCCAGCGGAAGTCCTTCACGGTTCCCTTCAGGGTAACCGTTTTCGACTGGTCGAACATGGTAAACGAATGGTGGGCAAACGCCGGGCTCGACATGAGCATCGCAGCGGTAATCGCAAGCGTGTAAGCCGCCACCCTACTCACCGGTTCCTCCACGGGAACTGGAACTGCTCGCCTGCCACTTCGGTTAGCTTATAGCACACCGATGCCCGCTCCGCATCAGAGTGATTGAGCTGGGTGATTGATCCGGGGGCGAGAATATTTCGTTTGCGCTCTCGTAATGCGCGCGCAGATGCCCTTTCCTTTGCGTTCGCGTGCTCCTCAACTTCGACGTCGCATTTCATTAAGTCGAAGCTAGGTCGCAGCGGCGCTGGCGGCCGTATGTCGCGCGCGTACTCGCAGCACCTTGCGCTGGTTGGCTTCGAGGACGTCGAAGCGGAGGCGATCGAACTCGATGATTTCACCGACGCGCGGAACATGCCCCGCCACACCATTGAGCAGGCCTGCCACGGTAGTCGCTTCGACGTGCTGCGCGGCGGGATCGATCTGCACGCCAAAAAGTTCTCCAAGCTTGTCCACAGGCACGCTGCCGCGCAACACCAGCGCGCCGCCCGATTCGCGGATCACGTCCGGCGCCGGATGGCGGTCCTCCTCGCCAATCTCTCCAACGATTTCTTCCACCAGATCTTCGACGGTCACGATCCCGGCCACCAGCCCGTACTCATCGATGACCACCGCCATCTGCTGGTTCTTGCGCTGCATTTCCTTCAGCAACTCCGAGCCAAACTTCGTCTCGGGAACAAACAGAGCCGCCCGCATCAACTCGCGCACCAAGCGATGGTCAAGGGCGCTGTCCGGCACCTCCAGCATGTCACGCCCGAAAACGATGCCGGCGATGTCATCGAGCGACTTTTCATATACGGGCACCCGCGAGAATTTCGTTTCGACGATCAATTCGCGCAAATCTTCCAGGGTGGCCGTTGCCTTGATCGCCAGACGAATCGCTCGTACCGGAGTCTGCCGTCGGCAATTTACCCGGTGGCTCCTGCCATTCCGTGGCTGCCTGTTTCTTAGGATCGCCTTCCCCTTGGACCTGTCGGATAATTACATCAAATTTGTTGGTTACCGCAAGATCATTTCTAACACCCGTCGCGCTTCCCGTTACAATAAAGAATGCGGTTTGCGCTTTCCCGGCAGGGATTAAACCGCCTGCATCCGAGACCGATTGCTGGTACACATCATTTCCCACCCGAACACCGAATCCCTCAGGGTCGTAAAAGAAATCTTTGTCCGTTCGGTTAGCGAGGTGAATCTCGAAACCGAGCGAATCCAAAGCGTCATCTCTGATAACTCGCTTAACATCGACTTCGATTCCATTCGCTCCGGAATTCGTGTTGGGCTCAGCCACATCCATGTTCTGATAGACTTCGGGGGCGCTAAC
>JAGWRH010000198.1 GCA_028876695.1 Acidobacteriota bacterium
AATCGCGATTTTGTCGCAAGACCGGAGTCAGCAGGGTATCGATCCAAGCCGGCGTGACGTCCACACCGGAACCGGAAATGACGGCGCAAGCTCTGGCATGAAGGAGGTCGGCGGCAGCGAGGATCGCTCGCAGAACGGAGGACTCACCGGCGGCCGGCCCAATGGTGGTAGTGATCCAGCGCAAAGTGCGAAGGGTTTCAAAGCCATTGGCGCTCACGGAGCTGGCTTGGCGGACCGCTTCCGGAGTGCCGTCGCGGGAATGCGCATCAATATTCACGAGCACGGTGCGTTGCCGGCGGAAATTGCGGAGCAGGGATTCCTCAGCGGCGCGCACAACGTTGCCGATAGTCCGGCAATCGTTGCGAGAAGGAATTGCGACCAGCAGATCGACTTCTCCGACGCTGACGAGTTGCCGGATAAAGTCGTCAGAAAGGACGGTTTCCTCGCTCAATCCTCGCTCCATGAGCTCTGGCGTGGCCGGAGCGGACAAAATACACCAAATACACCTCTTTTAATCAAATGCGGCGCAGCCGGAACCAATAAAATTGATAAGGCCCCATCGTCAGCAGGTATGGCAATTCGCCGACGCGCGGGAAGATCGTTTTCCCGGACATCTCGATGGGAATAAAGCCCTTGTATTTCCGCAGGTTCAGCTCGACGGCCTGGGATGTGCTGGAGAGATTGTTGACGGCCAGAACGCGGTCGTTGCCATATTCTCGAACGTAGGCGAGGACGCGGTGATTCGGCGGATCGAGGAAGCTGATCGTGCCGCGGCTGAACACTTGCGAGGACTTGCGTACCTGGACCAGACGCTTCATCCAGGAGAGCAGAGAATGCTCGGATCGTTTTTGCGAGTCGACGTTGACGGCCTGGTACCCGTACACGGGATTGGAGACTATCGGCGCGTACAGGCGCTCGGGGTCGGCTTCGGAAAACCCGGCGTTCCAGTGGCCGTCCCATTGCATGGGCGTGCGGACGCCATTGCGGTCGCCGAGATAGATGTTGTCGCCCATTCCGATCTCGTCGCCGTAATAGATCACCGGAGTTCCCGGAAGAGACATGAGCATTCCATTGAGAAGCTCGATACGCCTTCGATCGTTGTCTATGAGCGGGGCGAGGCGACGGCGAATGCCCAGATTGATGCGCGTGGATTTGTCGCGCGCGTATTCGTCATACATGTAGTCGCGCTCAACGTCGGTGACCATTTCGAGCGTCAGCTCATCGTGATTGCGCAGGAAAATGCTCCACTGGCAATTCTGGGGAATTTCGGGAGTACGCTGCAGTATTTCGATGATCGGCTTGCGGTCTTCCAGCCGGACGGCCATGAACATCCGAGGCATCAGTGGGAAATGGAAAGCCATGTGAAATTCATCGCCGTGGCCGAAATAGGCGCAGACGTCCGCCGGCCACTGGTTGGCTTCGGCAAGCAGCATTCTGCCGGGGAAGGATTCATCGAGACGGCGGCGGTACTCGCGAATGATATCGTGAGTCTCCGGCAGATTTTCACATGAGGTGCCGTCGCGCTCGACGAGGTAGGGAACGGCGTCGAGACGGAAACCGTCAACGCCGAGTTCGAGCCAGAACCGCATGACCTGCCATATCGCTTCGCGGACTTCCGGGTTATCGAAGTTCAGATCCGGCTGATGGCTGAAGAAGCGATGCCAGTAGTAAGCCTTCGATACGGGATCCCACGCCCAGTTGGAAAGCTCCGTATCGATAAAAATGATGCGCGCGTCGCGATAGAGCTCGTCCGTGTCGTTCCAGACGTACCAATTCCGTTTAGGGTTATCGCGCGAGCTGCGTGATTCCTGAAACCACGGGTGCTGGTCAGAGGTATGGTTCAGCACCATCTCAATGATCACGCGGAGACCGCGTTCGTGAGCAGCGGTCAGAAAGGCTTTGAAGTCTTCGAGGGTGCCGTAGCTTTTGTGGACCGCGCAGTAATCGGCGATATCGTAGCCATCATCACGCAACGGGGAAGGGTAAAACGGCAGGAGCCACACGGCGGTTGCGCCCAGTTCCTCGAGGTAATCGAGCTTCTGTTGCAGGCCGCGAAAATCGCCAACGCCGTCGCTATTGCTGTCGGAAAACGTCCGGACGTGTAGTTGATAGATGATGGCGTCCTTGTACCATTCGGATTGTGCGGGAAGGATCACGGCGTGAGCGCGGCCATCACAGGAAGTAGTCGAAGTCGTGTTCGGAGCGGACGTGCCTGCGCAGGCGAAAGATGTGCGCGGGCATTTTTTGCGGATCGAGCTCGACGTAATTGCGCGGCCCCTGCCACAGAAAGCGGTCTTCCGTGACCAGATCGTGCATTTGATATTCCTGGTGCGGATCGATCTGAAAATCTTCGAGCGGCAGATCGATCCAACAGGATTGCCGGTGATGTGGATCTAGATTGACGATCACTATGATCAGATTCGAGCGATCTTCGCTCATTTTGCTGTAGGCGATGATCTGCTCGTTGTCCGCGGGAAGAAATCGCAGATTGAAATCGCGCTGCAAAGCGGAGTTTTCCTTCCGGATGCGGTTGATCGTCGCGATCAAGTTTTTGAGGCTGCCAGGGTGGCCGATATTCCAGACGCGAATCTGGTATTTTTCCGAATCGAGATATTCCTCGCATCCCGGATGCAGCGGACGATCTTCGAATAATTCGAAGGCAGGGCCGTAAATCCCGTAATTTGCGCCCAAAGTGGCGGCGAGGCACAAGCGAATAACAAACGCGGGCCGCCCGCCATACTGCAGATATTCGGTGAGGATATCCGGGGTGTTCGGCCATAAATTGGGACGAAAAAAGTCGCGCGCGTTCGTGTGCGCGAGCTCGCGAAAATACTCGGTGAGATCCCACTTCGAATTGCGCCATGCGAAATACGTGTACGATTGCGTGAACCCGAGCTTGGCCAGCCGATACATCACCTTCGGACGAGTAAATGCTTCGGCCAGAAAAATCACGTCAGGAAATTCCGCACGCAGTTCGCCGATCAGCCATTCCCAGAATGCGAACGGCTTCGTGTGCGGATTATCGACGCGGAATATCCGGATCCCCTGCCGAATCCAGTATAGTGCAACGCTCTTTAGCTCTTCACAGAGCGCCTGAGCGTGTTCGCTTTCAAAATTGAGTGGAAAGATGTCCTG
>JAGWRH010000199.1 GCA_028876695.1 Acidobacteriota bacterium
CCTCCGCCGGATGGCCCAGGAGGTCTTCGATCTCAATCCCTCCGCAAAATTGCGTGTGCATCGTTTTGCCCCTCGCGCTTTGATACGTGCGCGTGCCTTGAAAAGTTTCATCCGGAAAGATATCTTGAGCACTGGCGGTTACTGCCCGATGAAGAAAACCTGTCTCATTAACCGTACAGTTAAACGCAAAATAGCTACTTGCGCGGCTCTGTCAAACTTGCCATAGTCGGCGCAAATCGAGGTTGATCTCAACGTGAAAAAGAAGAGGGCAGCAAACTCTGGCTCTAACAGACTGCGCAACGACGGTCGTCGCAAGCATCGTCACTGGCAAGTAACCGTCTATTACCACGACGGCGAGAAATTTGCCCGCGTCTACATCGATCGCGAACGCGCCGAGCGCTTCGCCGAGCGCCAGAAGAAATCGCCTGTGGTAAAAGCCACTCGGATTCTCGAAGTCGATTAACGTCCGGGCTTCTGGCGAGCCAGTCGGCCGGTCCTTCCGGTCCCTCCATGGTGCACGTAGCTTATTTCTCTCGCGCACTTCCTGTGCGGACCTTGTTCGTGTCTCGCCGGGCGTGTTATAAAGGTTTGTCCTCAGTTATTGCTGCTCCACGAGCGCGGGATTCGTATAGTGGTAGTACGCCACCTTGCCAAGGTGGAGGCGAGGGTTCGATTCCCTTATCCCGCTCCAACCTCCGTGGAACCCGGTGGTTAATTTTTGAGCGACTCCGTGTCTAAAATTGTAATCGGATGACCGAACTAAATGTGTACGAGGCGATCGGCGAGGAAGGCTTCGCGCGATTAGTGGCGGCGTTCTACCGCCAGGTGCCGCACGACGAAATTCTCAGTCAAATGTATGACCGCGAGGATCTAGCTGGCGCGGAAGGGCGGCTCCGCGATTTCCTGATCGGGCGCTTCGGCGGGCCTCAGCGTTACATCGAGCGCCGCGGCCATCCCCGCCTTCGCGCCCGGCACGCGCCGTTTCGCATCGATCGCGATGCGCGCGATCGCTGGATGGCGCTGATGGAATACGCCTTCGTCGAAGTCTCGCTTCCGGTGGAAGCGGAAGCGTTTCTGCGCGAGTTCCTCGCCCAGATGGCTACGTTCATGATTAACCGCGAATGACCTGTCGCTCGCTTGCGGACCCGTACCGGACGCTCCGGTCCCATTTTGGTTCTCGCTGATCCCGCGCATTGATTTTAATTCTTCTCGGATACGTGGGGCCGGTGATTCTGGCCGTTGCGATTGCGCTGTTTAACGCTATCCGAGAAGAGCTTCGAGTCCTCCTAGCAGTGCGAAGAACACATACAGCGTGGATAACCTTGCCTTTTCACCGATCAAATACGGCCGCGGCAAGGTTATCGACTGGATGGACTACAGCGAGAGCCCACGCTGCTAGCAACTAGCTGTCGTGCTTATATGAGGCGCCCCTGCGGTCCATCGGACCGCGATGCGCATCATATGCGACCGTGAGACCTGCGCTGCAACTCTGCTAGTTGCCGGGACGACCTATTTCTCCGGCCTTAACGACAAATCGATCGGGGGCGCGGCCGACATAGTAAAAGGGATAGCACGTAATCAGGGTCAGCTCATTTCGTCCATCGGACTCGAGAACGCCTAGATCGTTCGCCGGTACGATCGCAGTCGAGCGCACTCGGTACTGAACCACGCCAGTCGTGGTCCGGAGGTCGATTCGATCGCCAGTCTTAATCTTTTGCAGTGGCCGAAAGAATGTGTCGCGGTGCGCGGCGAGAGTGACGTTGCCCGCCTCGCCGGGCATGGGGGTCCCGTGAACGTGACCCACGGCGCGCCGCAGAATGTTGCCTGAATCGCCTTCCACAACAACGGCATGGATGCCGACGCTGTCAATCTCGACCATTCCAACCACGTCGCCGTCTGCTGCTATTCGGCTCCTTCGATCGCTCTTCGGCAGAGGCGCCAGCGGCGCCGTATTGATGGTTGTAATGAACTTGGCTGCTTCCATTTCTTGAAAATAGAGCGCACTTACGATCACGTACGCCACGTAGCCGAGCGCCGCGAATCCCGCCACGATCATCACTGACGAGATCAAGCGGATCAGGCCGCCGGCGAAAATATCGCGAGTCTTTACCGCGTGTGCACTCATGGCGAATCGCTCTCTGTCTGGGGCAGCTCGCCCTCGGGCGGTGCGTTCGAGCTGGAGTCCGCCATATACCCGGCGCGCGCTCTCACACGCAGTTTCCCGCGTCCCTGGGCATTCACCTTTACTGCCAGTCTGTGGAAAGGAGTTGTACCGCCTTGCTTCGGCGGCGCGAACGCCAGCATGTACTGGCTGCGAAGATCGCGCGCGATTTCATTCGATA
>JAGWRH010000013.1 GCA_028876695.1 Acidobacteriota bacterium
AGTCGCTTTCTTCGGCACCATGCGCGAAGCGGGCGAACCGGTGATCCTCGCGCTGCGCCTGAAAATCGAGAATCGCAAAATCGCCGAAGTCGAAACCATCGTTACCCGCGACGTGCAAGACGGCCAAAACATGGACAAGCGCGGCCATACCGATCCGCTCTTCCTCCAAGCCGTCGATCCCACCGACCGGCTTTCCCGCGCGGAACTCGTCCGCGTTGCCGACAAATACTTTTCCGGCATGCAGCTCGACGACGGCAAAGGCGACTACTCGTTTTTCGCTAGCGATTGCGATCGCTGGGAAAACGGCTCCGAAGCTACGAATAATCACGAGGTCGAAAACAGCAGCGTGATCGCCTCGCAAAGCAATTCCGTGGAAAGAGCGTCGCGCGATCGTTCGAGCCTCACCTACTCCGCATCCTGGGGCTGCGCCGAACAATTCCAGTCCGGGCTATTGCATTTCGTCACCCGCATTCGCGACCGCCGCTACGTGGTCGTCGATCCCGAGCGCGGCGTGGCGCTGGCCTTCGGCTTCTTCGATCACGCGGCGGGAAACACACGCACGTTCAAGCTTCCCAGCGGCAAGACGGTCACCTCCGGCCCGACCACGCCGTGGACGTGGGAAATCGCCGAAGTCTTCAAAGTCGAGCGCCGCAAAATCCGCCGTATCGAAGCCGTCTATCATCGCGCGCCATACGGAATGAATTCGGGATGGAGTTCCTGGCCGGACTCGATGTCCACTCGCGCGCGTTGGACGGAAGTTTCCGCCGAAACTGAATCGCGATAGGCGCGGGAGGAGCGAACATGAAGAAACTTTATGGAGTACTCGCCGCCGCGGCGCTGGCGCTCGCTCTGTTTTCTCCACCGGCACACGCCGGGGCGAACGGGGCAAAGGCCGCGGCCGCGCCGGCCTCGTGCGATTACGATTGCCTCACCGGCGTCGCCGGCCAGTACCTCCAAGCCCTCGTCGCGCACGATCCCGCGAAAGCGCCGTTCGCGCCGAATGTGCGCTTCACCGAAAATACGATCCCGCTCCATCTGGGCGACGCGCTCTGGGGCACCATCAGCGGCCTCGGCAGCTACAAAATCCCGTTCGCCGACCCGCAAGCGGGCGCAGCGGGCGCTGAAATGACCATTCGTGAAAACGGCACGCCGGCGATCCTGCTGTTTCGCCTGCGCGTGGTGAACCATCGCATCACCGAACTCGAAACCATCGTGCATCGCAATGCCGGCGATGCGAAAGCGCTCGAAGCGTTCGGCCATCCGGATCCCGTGTGGCTCCAGCCGCTCGGCGCGTCGCAGCGCACGCCGCGCGCGCAAATGATCAAAGACGCCAATCTCTACTTCGACGGCATCCTCCACTCCAACGGCAACATGGTGCCCTTCGATCTGCGCTGCAATCGCATCCTCGATGGCTACCAGGACACGAACCATCCCGGCGTGAAGGGCTGGTTTCACAAGGGCTCCTTTGAGCCCGACGCGATGAACATTCGCGACAACATGAACACCGGCATCTGGTCCTACATCCATTCCATCGACCCGCGCCACGTGGTGGTAGTGGACGAAAAAATGGGCATCATCGTCGGCATGTGGATGTTCAACCATCCCGGCCGCAAGTTGACCGTGAACGTGAAGGGCGTCGGCGATATTCCCGAGCCCTCGGTGATCACGCATCCATCGAGCGTCCTGATGGCGGAATTTTTCAAAATCGAAGCGGGAAAAATTCGCCAGATCGAGGGAATTTCGCTCGCGCTCCCGTTCGGCGCCGGCACCGGCTGGGACAAGCCTTCGGCGCGCGAAAACAGCGGCCACTAGCAGAAACCGTGCTCCTGATTCGAGTGGGAAATGCCGAATAAAAATTTTTACGGCTGGAAGCTGCTGTTCGTTTTCTGGGCCGTAGTCATTTTGAATTTTGCCTTTCCCACGTTCGGCATGAGCGTGGTGAATACCTACATGGCCGGCTCCCTGCACTTTGACCGCAAAGAGCTCGGCCTGGCCTATTCGGTCTTCACGCTGATGGGCGGCCTGCCGGCTCCGCTGGTGGCGCTCTCGATCAATCGCTACGGCATTCGCCTCACGATGCTCGCCGGCATTGTGCTGGTCGGCGCGGGCGGCGTGCTGATGGCCGCGCTTGTCCATACGGCGGTGCAAGCGTTCATCGTGCTTGCGCTGGTCGTCGGCTTCGGCGCCGCGCTCTCCGGGACGGTTGCGCCGCAAGTGGGCGTGGCGCGATGGTTCCGCGCCCGTCGCGGCCGCGCCATGTCTCTGCTGCTCACTTCGTCCGCCATCGGAGGTTTCGCCGCCGTCCCGCTGCTGAATCTCGTGATCACCAAATCGGGAGGCAACTGGCGCGCGGCGTGGTGGTGCATGGCGGCCATGTCCGTGGGCGCGGGCGTGCTTGCCGCTCTCTTCATCCGCGAAAGCCCCGAGCAGCTGGGACAAGAACCCGATGGCAGCGCCGTCGAGCCCGCGGCATCCGGACGTCCGGAATTGGGATCCAACCGCGCTCGCGGTGTATTCAAAACGACTGAAGACTGGACGCTTCGCGAAACCCTCCGCTCGCCCGTGCTGTGGCTGCTGATCGCCACCTATCTCGGATTCTTCATGGGCTTCTTCATTTTTCTCGCCCACGGCATC
>JAGWRH010000200.1 GCA_028876695.1 Acidobacteriota bacterium
GGCCTTAGTATCCGCTCTCAAACGAGACCTCGCTTCTGAGTATGAAATGGTTGAGAGAGTGGGCGAAGCGGGAGATCACCAACGCCATGACCAGCTCTTGGCGAAACTCCGAGAATTTCAGGAGACGATTCCACGATTTCTCATACTTGCCCGTGAGGCCCGGCTGGGCACGGAAATCTCACTGCGGCCTGAAGCAACGGCGAGCGTGTGCCGGGCGTACATCGAGCATGGGATGCAGACGCTGCCCGGGAATCAGAAGCTTTACTACATCGGGCCGATGTTCCGCCGCGAGCGGCCGCAAAAAGGACGCTATCGCCAATTCTACCAGGTGGGCGCGGAAGTTTTGGGCACTTCCGATGCGCCGGCGATCGATGCGGAAGTGCTCGAAATGCTGCTCGCGTTTTTCGCTCGCGTGGGGCTCGCGAATATCAAGCTGTACATCAATTCCATTGGCCACAATGCGGAGAATTGCCGGCGCGGATACGTCGAATCGCTGCGCAGCGAACTGCGCAAAGTGAAGGATCGGCTGAAAGAAGATTCGCAGCGCCGCATCGAAACGAATCCGCTGCGCGTGCTCGATTCCAAGCTGGCTGAAGAGCAGCCGGTGATCGAGAAATTGCCGCGCATTTCCGAACATCTTTGCGACGCGTGCCGCGAGCACTTTGCGAAGCTGAAAGAGGATCTCGCGCTGCGCGGCATCGACTACGAAGAAAACTGGCGGCTGGTGCGCGGACTCGATTACTACACGCGCACCACGTTCGAAGTGACCGCCGCGGGTCTCGGCTCGCAGAACGCCGTGTGCGGCGGGGGGCGTTACGATGGCCTGGTCGAACTTCTCGGCGGGCCAGCCGGAATCAAAGGCATCGGCTTCGCGATCGGCACCGACCGCGCCGTTCTTTCGATTCAGGAAAGCGGCAATTTGCCGAAATTACCGGGGCTGGCCGTTTTCACCGCCTGGATGGGTGCAAAAGCCTATGCCCCTGCGGTCGCCATCGCGAAAAAATTGCGCGCGCGCGGATTGGCCGTCGAGTTGCCGCCCGAAGAGATGAAATTCAAAAAGTCGTTGGGCCTCGCGGATAAACTTGGCGCACGCTACGCGCTCATTATCGGCGAGGACGAAGCGGCTTCCGGCACGTTCACTCTGAAGCGGCTTTCCGATGGCCAGCAGGATAAGTTGAATGAATCCGCCTTGCTCGACCGTCTCGAATCCGAACTCCGAGGTCCGAATGCTCGATAGTCTGGGAAACCTGAAGCGAACAAACTACTGCGGCGCATTGCGCGCCTCGGATGCGGATAAGGAAGTAGTCTTGATGGGGTGGGTGCACCGGCGGCGCGACCTCGGTCAGTTGATTTTTATCGATCTGCGAGACCGCGCGGGCATCGCTCAGATCGTATTCAATAAAGAGCAGAATCCCGAAGCGCATAAGAAGGCCGAGGAGCTGCGTTCGGAATACGTGGTCGCGGTGGAAGGCCGCGTCGTGCGCCGACAAAAGGCCAATCCGGAAATTCCCACGGGCGATGTGGAAGTGTTCGCGTCGCGGCTGCACATCCTGAACAATTCGAAGACGCCGCCGTTCCCGATCGAGGACGAAGTGAGCGCGACGGAAGAAACGCGGCTGCGGTACCGGTATCTCGATCTGCGGCGCCCGCGGCTGCATTCCAATATCGAGCTGCGGCATAAAATCGTTTTCGAAATTCGCAAAACGCTCGATGAACTCGGCTTCTTCGAGATCGAGACGCCGTTCCTCACGCGCTCAACTCCCGAAGGCGCGCGCGACTACCTGGTGCCCAGCCGCGTGCACCGCGGGCAGTTTTACGCGCTTCCGCAATCGCCGCAAATTTTCAAGCAGATCCTGATGATTTCCGGCATGGACCGCTATTTCCAGATCGTTCGCTGCTTCCGCGACGAGGATTTGCGCGCCGACCGCCAGCCGGAGTTTACGCAGCTCGATTTGGAAATGTCGTTTCCGCGCCAGCAGGATGTTTTCGAAGCCATTGAGAAAGTGATGGAGCGCTGCTGCGCGATCGTGGGCATTGCGGCGAAAGGGCCGTTTCGTCACCTCGACTACAAAGACGCCATGCGCCGCTACGGTTCCGACAAGCCCGATCTACGCTTCGGCATGGAACTGCGCAACGTCACCGAACTTTTCGAGCCGGCGCGCGCGGCGCTGCATTTCGAAGGCAACGTGCAGGCGATTGTCGCGCCCGGCGCCGCATCGTGGTCGCGCAAGCAGCTCGACGAACTTTCCGAATTCGCGAAATCCGCCGGCGCGCGCGGCGTGTACACGGCGAAAGTCACCGCCGAAGGCGCCGCTTCGCCTCTCGAAAAGAATCTCGGCGCGGAAGGGCTCAAGAATCTCGTCGCAACGATCAGAGCCAAGCCCGGGGATTTAATCGTCGCGGCGGCCGCAAAAGAGCAGGTGGCGCACAGCGACACTTCGCTGAACGTCGGCGGCCAGCTTCGCCTTTATCTCGGCGACAAGCTCAATCTGATCGACCGCAGCAAGTGGGAATTTTTGTGGATCACCGGCTTCGCGCTCTTCGAATGGAGCGAAACGGAAAAGCGCTGGGTGAGCGCGCAGCATCCGTTCACGGGAATCGTCGAGGAAGATATCGACAAGCTCGAAAGCGCGCCGTGGGAGTGCCGCTCGAAAGGCTACGATCTGGTGCTCAACGGCAACGAACTCGGCTCCGGCAGCATTCGAATTCACCGGCAGGACGTGCAGGCGCGGCTTTTCAAGGCGCTCGGTCTATCCGACGAGCAGGCGCGGCACCGCTTCGGATTTTTCCTTGACGCGCTTACCTACGGCACGCCGCCGCACGGCGGCATCGCGCTCGGCATCGACCGCGTCGCCATGTTGCTGGCCAAGGAAAAATCCTTGCGCGACGTGATCGCCTTCCCAAAAACCACTGCGGCGCAGGATTTGATGGCCGAGTCGCCATCGGATGTAGACGGCGCTCAGCTCGACGAATTGGGAATTGCCGTCAAGGACGTCAAATGACGCAGGCGAGTTAAGGCGATGTCGCGCATTCGCATACTTCCGGAGAACGTCGCCAACAAGATCGCTGCGGGCGAGGTGGTGGAGCGGCCCGCGTCGGTGGTGAAAGAGCTGCTCGAAAACGCGCTCGATGCCGGCGCGCACATGATCCGCGTGGACGTGGAATCCGGCGGGAAGCGGCTGATCCGCGTCATCGACGATGGCTGCGGCATGAATCACGACGACGCGCTGCTGGCCTTCGAGCGCCACGCCACTTCAAAGCTCGTGAACGCCGATGACCTGCTCTCCATCTCCACGCTCGGATTCCGCGGCGAAGCGCTCCCTTCCATCGCCGCCGTTTCGCGCCTCTTGCTTGAAACGCGCACGCCAGCCGACGAGCAAGGCACGCGCGTGGAATTCGCCGGCGGAAAACTGCTGGGCGTGAAGCCCGCGGGCGTCCCGGCCGGCACGTCCATCAGCGTGGCGGATATTTTTTACTGCGTGCCGGCGCGGAGGAAATTCCTCAAGTCGGAAACGACCGAACTCGGCCACGTGGCCTCGCTCGTGACGCACTACGCCCTCGCGCATCCCGAAACGCATTTCGTGCTGAAAACTCCCACGCAGGTGATTCTCGATTGCGCGCCGGTGGAAAAGCTCGCCGACCGCGTCTACCAGATATTCGGCCGGCAGGCGCTCGACGAACTCGTCGAAATTCCAGCGACCGAAGCGCCGGTGCGCTCCGCGATCACCGAACCAGAACTGGAGCCCGGCGAGGAAGCCGCAACCATTCGCGTTAGCGGATTCGCCTCGCGCCCCGAAGTGCAGCGCTCGAATCGCAACGGCACATACATTTTCGTGAATCGACGGCTGGTGCGAGATCGCCTGCTGCTCCACGCGCTCGGCGAGGCCTACCGCAACATCATTCCCCCGGGTGTGTTTCCCGTCGTGCTGCTGTTTCTCGAGCTGCCGTATCAGGAAGTGGACGTGAACGTCCATCCGGCGAAAATCGAGGTGCGCTTTCGGCATCCGCAGTTCGTCCACGATTTCACGCGCGACGCGCTGCGCCACGCGCTTTCGCTCGCCCGGCCGATCCCGGGATTTCCCGCGGCGCGCGCAGCGGCGGCGGCCGGATCGTCCGCGGGAACATCGTCTGCGATCGGTGCGGGATCGGATCAATTGCGCGGCTACGCCCCGGTGCAGGACGCGGCTGCATTTCCCGGTCCGCCGCGGGCGGAAATTCCGTCTGCGTTGGCATCGAGCGCGGCGCCAGCCGAAACACTGGAACTCACGGGCGCGCCCGACCGTCCGTACGCGCAGCGGCTCGGGTTCGAATCCGACGGCGCGATGGAATTCCCGCTGCCCTCCCAAAATGGCGATCCTTCGCGCTGCGATACGGCGGCCACGCACCTGCCAAGCACCGAAGGCGGTTCGCTGCCGGACCCCGAGTCGATCGCGGACCTGAAGCCGCTCGGGCAAGTGAATGCGAGCTTCATCGTCGCCGTCAATGGTGAAGGTTTGTGGATTGTCGATCAGCACGTAGCGCACGAGCGCGTGCTCTTCGAGCAGCATTTGCGCGCGCGCCGCGAAGGGGCGCTCGGCGGCCAGCGCATGCTCGCGCCGCTCATGGTCGATTTGAACCCGCAGCAGTTCGCCACCTTCGACCTGATCGCCGACGAACTGAGCGCCAACGGATTCGAAGCCGAGCTGATGGGCGGCCGCAGCGTGGCCATTCAAGCAGCGCCAGCGGGCATCGCCAGCGGCGACGCGGAAAAGCTGCTCTTCGAGATTCTCGATGGCGTGGCGCGCGAAAACCAGTCCGTTTCCATCGATTCGCTGCAATCGAAAATTGCCGCGTCCACCTCCTGCCACGCCGCGATTAAAGTGAATACGCCGCTCGACTCGACAAAGATGGAATGGCTGCTCGCGGAACTCGCGAAAACGGAATACCCGATGAGCTGCCCGCACGGGCGCCCGGTGGTGCTGCGCTATTCCGTCCGCGATATCGAGCGCGCGTTCAAACGCATCTGATGCGAAGCCTGATCATCGCCATCGACGGCCCGGTGGGCTCGGGCAAGAGCACGCTCGCGCGGCGCGTGGCCGCGCTGATGGGCTACGTCTATATCGATACCGGCGCGATGTACCGCGCCGTCGCGCTGAAGGCGCTGCGCCGGGGTTTTCCGCTCGATGCCGCGGACCGATTAACCGCGCTCGCAGGCGATACGCGCATCGACCTTCGCGCCGGAGACGGCACGCAGCGCGTGTTCCTCGACGGCGAAGACGTGACCGCGGCGATCCGCACGCCGGATGTGGCGCAAGGCGCTTCGAAGGTCGCCGTCGTCCCGGGCGTGCGGCACGTGCTCGTTGCCGAGCAGCGGCGCGCCGGCGCGGAGGGCGGCGTGGTGATGGAAGGGCGCGACATCGGCAGCGTGGTCTTTCCCGATGCCGACCTGAAAATATTTCTCACCGCCTCGCCTGAGATTCGCGCCCAGCGGCGCTGGCGAGAGCATCAGCAGAAGGGCGATTCCATCGATCTGCCGCGCACCCTGCAGGAAATTCACGAGCGCGACCAGCGCGACTCCGGCCGCGCCTCCTCGCCGCTCGTCCGCGCCGAGGATGCCGTGATGGTCGATAGCACCGCGATGGAGCCCGAGGAAGTGGCGCGGCTGGTAGTAATGCTCGCGCGGAACCAGTCTCCCGCGAGCGCGGCGCGTTGATTCGTCCCGCGCATACGGCATCATGAGCTAGGAACGCTTCGCCTGAATCTCGGTTGACACCTCCGACGCCCGTTTCCATAATCGCCAAGAGGTATTCACCTCGTTGACAGATCGTCAGAAGCCGCTCGACCGGGCGCTCGAGGACGCGGTTTCGCGCGCCTTGCGCGACAATCTTGCGCCCTTACAACGCACTGCCGACGAACTGCATCAAGCGTATGCAGACTTGGTGGCATCGTGCTCTTCGAGCCGCCCAACGAACGCGCTTCCGGCCATGCTGCGCGCCCAGACGGCGGCATCGGCTCTGGCCGCCGGCCTTTCCGTGCTCTCGAATTTCGTCGCAGTTGCTTTGAATCCCAGGGATGGACACGGCGCGTCAGACGCCGGCGAAGCGGATGCGGGATCGGCGGCGACCGCAGTCTCCGAGCCGGAATCCGAATGGGCCGAAGAGCCTCCGCTGGTTCCGGTGGAGACCGAAGGGGCCGCCGAGGCCACGCCGGCGCCTGCAACCGCGAAACTAGCGACGGCATTTGACGTTGCGAGCCTTTCGCCGGAGCTGCAGGAATTACACCGGCGAGCCAACCGCGTGGCCAAAGTGGCCATGCAAGACATAAAGCTTTTGCGGCCGAAGGATGTAAGATTAGGACGCGAAAACAAGGACATCTGTAAACGGTTACGAAGTGATCTCGACAAGGCCCGCAAGGAATACGACCGGCGTTTCCATGACATTCTGGACCACCCGGTGGATTACTTTCATCGTTGGCTGGTGGAAATCCTCGCCGAGGGCGATGGCAACGCCCTCGGAGAATATCCGTATCCCTCGCCCGTCCTGCGGCACTAGGAACGCTGCGATGAAAAGGACCGGCCGGTTCGCGTGCGCCGCCGCTACGGCGCTGCTGCTATGCGCTCCCTCGTTTGCGCAGACGAATGCGCACGCAAAACCTTCCGCTGCGCCCGCAGTCCACAGACCCGAGCCCGGCGCGACGCGCCTCGAATCGCTCTCGCGCGTATTGCGCGACAAAAACTCAAATTGGGCTTATGCGCAATTGGGAGCAATCGCGCAGCGCAAATCCTCAGGCATCCTCGGCCAGCGCGCCGCGCTCGCGCTCGGTTTCTACGACTATCAGCGCGGCGAGTTCGATAAGGCAGCCCAATGGCTGGCGATCGCGCAGGGCGATCCGCTGCTCGGCGATTACGATCTCTACTGGCAGGCGATGACCAAGCTCGCCTTGAACGACAACTCCGGCGCGCTCGCGGAATTCGAGCAGCTTCGCTCTCAATATCCGTATTCGGTGATGACCGAACAGGCGCTGCAGTCGCTCGGAACGGCCGCGATCGCGGCCAATCAGCCGGCGGACGGCGTCGCCGCCCTCGAGGCCTACGCCGGAACGCGGAATTCGTCGCAATTGCTTCTCCTGCGCGGCGAACTGCGCGAGAAAGCAGGCAAGCCGCTCGACGCCGCGGCCGATTATGAAGCCGTGTACACGCGCTTCCCGCTGAGCGATCAGGCGCGCGATGCGGGGGGAAAGCTGGCCACCTTGAGCGCCAAGCTCGGCGCGCAGCTGCAGCCCCTTCCGACTGACGCACGGCTGGCCCGAGCGTCCAAACTTTTCGAGGCACGGCAGTGGAGCGACGCGCGCAACGAATACAACATGCTCACGCCCCTGCTCACAGCGCAGGAACTCGAGCGCGCGCA
>JAGWRH010000201.1 GCA_028876695.1 Acidobacteriota bacterium
ATCGCCGGCGGCCTTGCGCCCGACAACGTTGCGGAAGCCGTCCGCATCGCTCGGCCCTATGCTGTTGACGTTTCCAGCGGCGTCGAATCCCGGCCCGGGAAAAAGGATCCCGCGCGGCTCAAGGCCTTTGCTCGCGCCGTGCGTCAAGCCCAAAGGGACGCATCATGAGCTCGATCGCGCCAACGGTTCTCGACTCCGTTCCCGACGCTCGCGGCCGCTTCGGTCCGTACGGCGGCCGCTACGTCCCCGAAACTCTCGTCGCGCCGCTCGAAGAACTCGAGCGCGTTTATGCCGCGGCCAGCGCCGATCCCAAATTCCACGCTGAACTCGATGCGCTGCTCCACGATTTCGCCGGACGTCCCACTCCGCTGCAATTCGCCGAACGTCTCACCGCCCATCTTGGCGGCGCGCGCATTTACATCAAGCGCGAGGATTTGCTGCACACCGGCGCGCACAAAATCAATAACTCGCTCGGCCAGGGACTTCTCGCCGTGCGCATGGGCAAAAAGCGCGTCGTTGCCGAAACGGGCGCCGGACAGCACGGCGTCGCCACCGCCACGGTGGCCGCGCGCCTGGGACTCGATTGCACCGTATACATGGGCACCGAGGACATGGAACGCCAGCGCCTCAACGTCAATCGCATGCGCCTGCTCGGCGCCGAAGTGGTTGGCGTGGATGCCGGCAGCCGCACGCTGAAAGACGCCATCAACGAAGCCATGCGCGACTGGGTCACCAACGTGCGCACTTCGCATTATTTGCTCGGCTCCGTGCTCGGCGCGCATCCGTATCCGCAGATTGTCCGCGATTTCCACAAAGTGATCGGTGAAGAAGCTCGCGAGCAAATCCTGAAAAAAGAAGATCGCTTGCCGGATTGGCTTTTCGCTTGCGTCGGCGGCGGCTCCAACGCGATTGGTCTTTTCAACGCCTTCCTCGCCGATGGATCCGTAAAAATGGTCGGCGTTGAAGCCGGCGGACGCGGACACACTCTCGGCGAGCACGCTGTCCGCCTGGCTGCCGCCCGTGGATTCAGCGGCGCGCGCCCCGGTGTTCTGCAGGGTACCTACAGCTACGTTCTGCAAACGAACGACGGCCAGATCGCCACCACGCATTCGATCTCCGCTGGCCTCGATTATCCTGCCGTTGGCCCGGAACACGCCTGGCTCGCCGATCTCGGGCGCGCCGAATACACCGCCGTGACCGACGACGACGCGATCGACGCCGCCAAAACTCTGGCGCGCATCGAAGGCATTATTCCCGCGCTCGAATCCGCGCACGCCATCGCTGAGCTCATCCGCCGCGCGCCCAAGATGAACGAGAACCAGCTCGTTATCGTTAATCTTTCCGGCCGCGGCGATAAAGATATGGAAACTCTCTCTCGCTATGTCTGAAACCGCCGCGCCCAAATCCGCGCCCGCTCCAACGCACACGCCAAATTCCGCCATGACAGGGCGCGTTGCGCAATGCTTTCGCGACCTTTCCGCGCGCGGCGAACTCGGTCTCGTCGCCTACGTCACCGCCGGCGACCCGTCTCTCGAGGCCAGCGAGCCAATCGTCCTGGCCGCCGCGGAGTCCGGCGCGGACGTGATCGAACTCGGCGTGCCGTTCAGCGATCCTGTCGCCGATGGTCCCACGATCCAGCGTGCCAGCGAACGCGCCCTCCGCGCCGGCGCCACACTCGCGGGTGTGATCGATCTCGTTCGCCGCCTGCGTGCGCGCACGCAAGTCCCCCTCATACTCTTCAGCTATTTCAATCCCATCTTGCAGATGGGCCTGGAAAAATTTGCCGATGCCGCCGCCGCGGCGGGCGCCGATGGCGTCCTCGCCACCGATTTGACTCCCGAAGAAGCCGCCGGCTATCTCGCCATCATGCGCGCGCGCAAACTCGACACGATTTTTCTCGCCGCGCCCACCTCTACCGACGATCGCCTCGCTAAAATCGCGGAGTGCTCCAGCGGCTTTCTCTACCTCATTTCTCGCACCGGCGTAACCGGCACGCGTGACTCGCTTCCCGAAGATTTGCCCGCGCTCGCGCGCCGCGTTCGCCGCTTCACCAAACTTCCTCTCGCCGTCGGCTTCGGCATCTCTCGGCCCGAGCACGTTTCCATCCTCGGCGGCATCGCGGACGCCGCCGTCGTCGGCTCCGCCATTGTCGCCGAAATCGAGAAATCGGTGAGCGCCAAGGAAGCCGCCGCCAACGTTTCCCGGCTGATCCGCTCGCTCAAAGCCGCCGCCCGCTCCGGCATCTCCCGCCGCTTATCGGACGATCGTTAGTTCACGCAGCGCATCGCCCACAAGCACTTCCATTCTCCAGCGAGATTGGGTTCGCGATTTTCTTTCCGCCTTGCACGAGCAAGGCTCGTCATTTGTAGTAAACTACCCGTTTCGTTCGCGCCACTTTCTGGCGCTGAGCCTGGGTGGACCTACCGGTCCCGCCGCAAATTATGGACAAACGCGTACCCAACGCCGAAGCAGTCATCGACCGCGTGAAAGACGGCGCCACTATCCTGATGGGTGGTTTCGGCTCCTGCGGCGTGCCCGAAAATCTGATCGCCGCGCTCGTCAAGCAGGGCACCAGAAATCTCACTCTCGTTTCCAATAATCCCGGCACCGATGCCTACGGCAACGGTCTTTTAATCGGCAATGGCCAGGTGAAAAAATTTATCGGCAGCTATGTGGGCGCCAACAAAGCTTTCGAAAAGCTCGCGCTCGGCGGCGAAATCGAAATGGAACTCAACCCGCAAGGAACTCTCGCCGAGCGCATGCGCGCCGCCGGTGCGGGCATCCCCGCGTTTTTTACTCCCACTGGTTACGGGACCATGGTCGCCGAAGGACGCGAGGTGCGCGAATTCAACGGCCGTCCACACATTCTGGTTCCGGCGCTGCGCGGCGACTTCGCTTTCGTGAAAGCGTGGAAAGGCGACCGCTGGGGCAATCTCGCCTATCGCAAGACGGCGCGCAATTTCAACGCCGTCGTCGCCACCGCCGCCGATTACGTCATCGCCGAAGTCGAACAGCTCGTCGAGCTCGGCGGACTCGATCCCGATTCCGTCCACACGCCTGGTATCTACGTGGACGCGATTTTCCAGGGCAAGACTTACCGCAAGCCCACGGAGCCGGGTCCCAAGCGGAAGCGAGGAGTAAGCTGACGGATGCCGCCGGAAATCGATAAGCGCGAATTGATCGCCCGCCGCGTCGCCCGCGAAATGCGCGACGGCTTTTACGTCAATCTCGGCATCGGCATCCCAACGCTGATTCCCAATTACATCCCTGCGGGCATCGATGTCATCCTGCAATCGGAAAACGGAATGCTTGGCGTCGGCCCTTATCCCTACGAAGGCGAGGACGATCCCGATCTCGTCAACGCGGGCAAGGAGCCGGTCACCGAAATTTCCGGCACCTCCTATTTCTCGAGCGCCGATTCCTTTGCCATGATTCGCGGAGGCCACATCGACGTCAGCGTCCTCGGTGCGCTGCAAGTGGACGAAAAGGGCAATCTCGCGAATTGGGCCGTGCCCGGCAAAATTCTCAAGGGCATGGGCGGCGCCATGGACCTCGTGGCCGGCACGAAACGCGTGATCATTGCCATGGAACACGCCACCAAGGAAGGCCAGGCGAAAATCGTGACGCAGTGCTCGCTGCCGCTCACCGGCGTCGGCGTTGTCGACCTTATCGTAACGGAGCTCGCCGTGATCAAAGTGACGCCCAGCGGGCTCGAGCTGCTCGAAATTGCCCCCGGCGAATCTCTCGAATCGGTTCAGAAACTCACCGAGCCGCAGCTTCGCGCCTCCCTGCAGCTCAAAACGATTTCCGTGTAGTTCGTGGACTTTTGAATCTCGTCCAGCTAAATGCCAAGCCCCGCTCTGCTCCGTGCACCACCGGCAAAGCGTGCGCTAAGGCGCGCTCTGGGTTAGCATATTTGCACCGGTACATCGAGGAGTCTCCATGGAGCCGCATTCGATCGTAGTCGTCAGCCTCCACAGCCCCAAGGAGCGTGTCTGGGGAGAGCTACTGTCGATTTCCACCGCGGGCGTCGCGCTTCGCGGCATCGATCTCGGCTCGTTCGACGATTTCGTCAGCCAGATTCTGCATCCCGAAGGCGACCGCATCGGCTTACCGACTCTGTTTTTCCCGATGCTGCGCATCGAACGCATCGCGCTCGATGAGCCCCACGGGTCGATCCCCTCGATGGCCGCGATGTTTGAAAAAAAAGTAGGCCGTTCGCTGATGGACTACCTTGCGCAATTCGCCTGAGCAGCCGGGCCGCCCGCCCCGAATTGCTCGGAAATCGCGCCGCAAATCGACAAAATGAAGACCCGAATCCTCACCGTCCCCAACCAGCTGACCTTCCTCCGTCTGGCGTTTCTGCCGTTCTTCATCATCGCCATCAAGTACGAACGCTACGCCATCGCCCTCGGGATTCTGGTCATTGCCGGATTCAGTGACGGCTTGGACGGCCTGCTCGCCCGCAATCTGAATCAGCGGACGCCGCTGGGAGCCTATCTTGATCCCATCGCCGATAAACTGTTGCTTTCCTCTTCTTACTTTGTATTGGCCCTGAAGGGGAAGATCGGCTGGTGGCTGGCGATTCTCGTCCTCGGTCGCGACGTTCTGCTCCTCGTCGCCTGCGCCGTGATTCTGCTCGTAGTCGGCTATCGCCCGTTTCCACCGAGCATCTGGGGCAAGGCCACCACATTTTTCGAAATACTTCTCATCGTTATTGTTCTCGTGCTCACGATCTGGCGCCCCGAAGCCTTGTGGGTCGTCCGGACCATTTGCGCTTATTCCGTCGCGGCGTTCGTGATCATCTCGGGATTTCACTACAGTGTGGTCGTCTCTCGCCGCCTCCACGCCGAAACCCCCGGCGAGTAAAGCGCGAAAGCCAAGCCTGTGGGTCGCACCTTTAGGTGCGATATCAAGGCGCGAACATCACGCGGCTTCAGCCGCTGAAGCTCCCAAATGCCTTGCGAGGTTGACGTTAACTCGGGCGCACGATCGTCAGCACCACCATGACGAAACTTGCCGCTAGCGCCAGCCCTGCCGCCCATCCCATCGCATACGCTCGCTTGCGTTCCTCGGCCGAAACCGGCGGGCGGCTGCTCATCAGCTTGCCCAGGATAAATCCGGTGACGAATCCGCCGCCGTGCGCCCAGTTGTCGATCCCCTTCATCAGCAGCCCGAACACGAGTATATAAATCAGCCAACGAATCATTTCGCTGCGTAGCATTTCCATGCCGGCGGTTTTTCGGCCCATGCTCATCGCCAGAAGAATTCCGATTAACCCTAGCAGCGCGCCCGAAGCTCCTAGGCTCACGTTTCCAACGAAGCTGCTCAGTATGTATCCGCCGATTCCCGTTACCACGAATATGAACATGTACCGAGCCGAGCCGTACATCTCTTCCACCACCGGCCCAATGTCCATCAGCACCCACATATTGAACGCGATATGCAGAATGCTCGCATGCAGAAAAATGGCGGTCAGCAATCGCCATGGCTGCACCAGGTCCAGCGGCCATGGCAAGGAAGCGCCAGCCGTGACCAGCACCCGGCCATTGATCGCTCCCAGGTTGAAGAGCCCTTCGATCCCGCCACCAGCCATCGCGAAACCGGTCGTGCGCACGGTCACGAGCAGCGTAGCTACATAAATCGCGCAGCACACCGTCAGGATTCCATACGTCACCGGCGCCCGTTCCGGCATCAATCGGCTGAGCGACTTACTTGCCGCCGCCAGCGAGAACGTCAGGCTCGCCCCGCACTGGTGGCATCGCGTCGCCGTGGTTCCCACCAGCGATCCGCATGCCGGACAGATTTTCGGTCGCGGCGCTTCTTTCTGCCCGCTGAATATCCCGCTCAGTTTCTTTTGAAATTGCTCGATCTTCCATCGAGCGCGCGGTGAGAGAGCCAATTCGTTTCCTTGCGAGAAATTGGACCCGTTCCTATAATACCGGACTGTGTCCCACGCCGCGAAACGGGATATTGCGTGACATTGCCGGCGCAAGCATCCATCCCCGCGAATTCAAGCGTTTCATCTTTTGTCGCAACCATATCGACTCGCGCCCGATCGCTGCCGCCGGCGATTGTATTGTTCGTTTTCGCTTTTATCGCCGGCTGCGGACATCGCACGTACCGAACTCAAGCTCCCGCCCCGCCTCCCGCGCCAGAAGCACCGCCACCTGCAGAGGTTGTGCCGCTCGCGCCCGGAAGCTACGTCGAACAAGGAATGGCATCCTGGTACGGCGTGCCCTTCAACGGTCACCGCACTTCCGATGGCGAACGCTACGACATGTACCAAATGACCGCCGCGCATCGTACGCTACCCTTCGGTTCCATCGTGCAAGTCACCAATCTCTCGAACAGCCGCCAGATCGACGTGCGCATCAACGACCGCGGCCCCTTCGTCGCCAATCGCATCATCGATCTTTCATATTCCGCCGCGGAAGCTCTCGGCATTGTCGGGCCCGGCACTGCTCTGGTGCGCCTGCAAGTCGTCTCGGGACCCAATCCCGCCGTCGGTTCTTTCGGAGTGCAGGTTGGCGCTTTTGAAGTTCAGGCCAATGCCGAACGCCTCCGCGCCGGGCTCTCCGCGCGTTATTCCCCCATCACCATCGTCCTGTACGACTCGCCCAATGGACTATTCTACCGCGTGCGCGTCGGCCGCCTGCCCACCGAAGCTGCCGCGCGCGGTCTGGCCGCGCAACTCCGCGCCCGCGATCAACTCACCACGTTCGTGGTCCGCCTCGATAACTGATGCGCTCCGTCTGCTGCACTTGCAGGCCCAGGTTTGGGAATTCAGTTCTTGCCGTGCTGGCATCGCTGCTTATTCCAGGCGCGACGCTCCGCTCCGCGCCTGCCCGTCCCGGGCCCGCGCAGACGAAAGCGATGCCATTCCCCACCGCTTCCGTCACCATCGTTCTGCCGCCGAAACTCATGGCCACGCACCCCGCCACGCTCGCGGTTTTCGGCCTCGACGGCAAGCTCGCTCCCGGCATTTCCGTGGCCCTCAGCGACGGCGAAAGCGTCACCACCGATCCCACCGGGCGCGCGCATTTCACTGCTCCGGCTACCGCCAATTATCTGCTGGCTCAGGCCGAAGGCGTCACCGCCGCTGCGCTGATCGATCCGGCCAGCGGCGCTAGCGAACCGCAGTCCGTGACGATTCCTGCGTTCGTCTCCCTGCGCGAAAATTTCTGGATCTGCGGACCCGGTCTTCAAGGCGATGCGGAAGCGGACACCGTTTCAATCGACGCCCATCCCGCGCTGGCGCTCGCCGCCTCGCCGGAATGCCTTGTCACCATTGCCCCGCCTGGCGTTGAGCCCGGCCCAGCATCCGTAACCGTCGCCGCACCCGGCGTGCGCTGGACCGCCTCCACAACTTTCGTCTCGCTCTCCTACGAAGCGCCCCACCCAGCGCTCCAGCCCGGGGAAAAAGGCCGCCTCACCGTCGCCGCGCACGGCTCTTCCGCAAAACTTTCTCTTGTCCTGGAAAATACCAGCCCGGATGTGCTCCAGTTCGTCCGCGGTGACGTGCAGCAGCTTCGCACAAGCGGCGGCGCGAACAACTCCGCATCGATCGAAGTGCAAACGATCCGCTCCGGCAATTTCGACTTCCACGCGCGAATCGTTCCTTTGCCCGATCCCGCGATCGCCGCCCGCTACTTGCAGGCCGCTGCGCCCTTCGCCTCGCGCGACCAGCGCCGCCGCATCGAAAAACTCGCCGCGCGTGTTGCCCGTCGTCCTCGCAATCTCGATTCCGAGCGCCGCGAAATCTCCGGCATTCTCGCCCAAGCTGTTCCCGGCGATTTTCGCACCCTTCTCGCCGCCGCCTTCTCCGCGCTGTAGCTCTTATCCCCGCGTCGCGGCGTCAAGTAACTTCGCCGCGGGTTCCGGCAGCGCGCCCTGCGACATTTGCTCCACCGAATTTCGTGCGCGACTCAGCCTGCTATCCGCATCCTCATAGCTTTGCTGCGCGTGCCGCAAATGCGTGCCGAGCTTTTCGTACACTTCCCCGAAGGACTCCAGCTGCTTTTTCAGCCCCGCCATGTTGTCGAGCAAATGCCGCGCGTTCTCTTCGATTTTTTGCCCCTGCAGGCTCACCGCGATCGCGCTGAGGCACGCGTAAAATGTATTTGGCGAAACCGGAAACACCCGCTTGCTCCGGCAGTATTCATCGAGCAGCCCGTATTTCGAATCCTCGGTCCGCAGCAGCTCGTAATACACGCCTTCCGACGGCACGAACATCATCGCGTAATCGAGCGTGCGCTCGTCCGGCAAAATATACTTCTCCGCGATCGAGTCCGCGTGTTTGCGCACTGCCGCGGAAAACTCCCGCCGCGCCGTGTCGCCCTCTGCCGCGAGCCGGCGGTACGCTTCTAGAGGAAATTTCGAATCCACCGGCAGCAGGCGCTCCCCGCCGCGCACGATCGCATCCACCACCGCTCCGGTGGACGCAAACCGGTACTGCATTTCATACGCGCCGCGGGGAAGCGCATCTTCCAGCAGCCGCCCCAGCGTCACCTCGCCCAGCGTCCCGCGCGTCTTCGCGCCGCCCAGCACCGATTGCAGTGTCTGCGCCGCCTGCGACAAGTCCTGGCTGGTCTTTTGCACTTCGCCAATCCTCTGGCTCATCTGCACCAGCGCATCCGTGGACGACTGCAGCCGCAGCGCCACTTGCTTCTGGGCCTCGCTGGCCAATTGCCCACTCGACGCGATTCCCGATTGCAGTTCCTGCCGCACCTGCCCCAGTTGCTGGGTCACCGATTGCATCACTTGATTCAGTTGCGCGCTCATCCCCTGCGCTTGAGTCGCGATCGATGTCTGCAGTTCCTGCCGAGCGGCGGCGATTTGCTCTTCCGCGCGCCGGCCCGCGCCTGCCGCCCACACGACCAACGCCACGATCGCAATCGCGATCGCCGCTATAGCCATCCACGCCATCGCGCTCA